>JBAZIT010000061.1:0-7034 GCA_041651675.1 Candidatus Omnitrophota bacterium
TATCTATAGGCGTAGTAACCAATGAATCCCGCAAGATTACCCACGTGGCCCAGATCGGGGAGATCGGCGCAGAGCTAAAAGCCTACGCCAAAAGCCTGGAAAGAAGTAACTACGTAAGAGACCGACGGGGAACAGACCGATAGGTTGTTTATTGGTGCGCGAGGGGGGAGTTGAACCCCCAAGCCTTGCGGCACAAGCCCCTCATGCTTGCGTGTCTGCCATTCCACCACCCGCGCGTAAATCTAACCTAACAACTGGTGATTATACAATACCTGAATAAAATAGCAAGGGCTTTAGTATTAAGCTAAGCGCTTCTCCAGGCGTTCCCGGAATAGCCGGCCAAAGATCCGAAAGGCATTCCGGCGTTCAAAATTTTTTATCAACCGCAAAGACTCTACCAGCGCCCATACTCCGTAGACCCAGGTAATCTCCCGGCGTATGCCGGGAAAGATAAATTGGGCCAGCCATAATAAAAATAAAGCCGCGGCTTCAAAAAATTTAAGATCCATACTGGCCAGGAAAACAAACCCTAAATAAGACTGAATAACCGTCAAAAGTATCTCTGTCTTTTGAGAACCATCAAAAACTACGCTGGCGGCCTTGCCCAGTCCAAACGAATAGATAAAAGGTATCAACGCCATAAGAATGGTCCACTGATTAATAGAAGAGGAGACAAAATTAGCCAGGGCCATAGCTGCTTTATTGGTTTTCCTGGCCCAGTAGAAAGCTGAGAGTTTCTCTGGAAATTCACTTAAGAAAGGCGCTACCCATTGCACAAAAACAAACTGCGAGACTCCGAAGTAAATTGCCAGGGCCAGCATGGAATTAAGAAAAGGCCGGACTGAGAAATACAACAATGCAGCCCCCAGAATAAAAAGAAGGACAATCCAGGCGAGATTTAACGGATAACCCTGCCGCATTACATACTTGGGAATACGGCCTAAATCTTCTATTTCTTCGGAATCATGCGGAGGTATCTTCGATAAAAGGTAAATATAGGCCAGGTAAACAGCGCTTAATACTATTCCGTCCAGAATATTTAATGTGCCCTTAAGGTAAATCACTAAAAAATAAAGCAGCGCCGGCAAGAGCGAAATTACGGCAACACAATGCTCGTCATCCAGCTCCAGGCTATAGAGCCGTTTTCTGCCCTTCTGAACCCTCCTGGAAAAAAAAGAAACAAAATAAACCATTGGCCAGCCCAGGCCGACAAATAATCTTAGAGAGCCTGTGTAGTTGGCAGTAATAAGATGCGCCTTAGAGGGGTCTTTGGCTGCGGCCAAAGCAATTACTCCTTCCACCGCGAACTCCGGAAGGGTCTGCACCCAGGCAAGCACGGCCAGGGCCAGCCCTTGCGAAATGAAAAACTGTCCGCATTCTGCTGCCCAGGCAATAAATAACGCCGCTAAAATAATTGCCGGGAATGCCCAAAGGCTGCTGATTATCTCCATAGAATAAAACGGCAGGATGAACCCGGAGTCATCTCTTGAGGATGGCCTTAACCTGGTTTATAAGGTCGCCTGTAGTCACGGGTTTGGCAATATAATGCCTTCCGGCGATGGTCGAACCTTTCCTTAGTTCGTCTTGTTTAACCAGGGCAGTAAGAAAGACTATCGGAATATTGCTGGTTAGATCATCAGCGAGCAAATTTTCGGCTACTGCGGTGCCGTCCAACTGAGGCATATAGATATCCAGAAGGATCAGATCCGGATGGTACTTCCTGGCCAGATCTATCCCGGCCAGCGGGTCTTCGGTTGCCAAAACTTCAAATTCCCCGGTATTCTCCAGGTTTAATTTTACAAAATGGTTAAATTCTTTTTCGTCATCAATAAGCAGTACTTTTATTTTGCCGGGCATATGATCTCCTTTTTTTTCGGGCCTTAAACAATGGGTAAATTAATGACCGCACTGGTGCCTTCGCCGTATTTGCTCTTAATCTCTAATGTCCCCTTATGGCTCTCAAGGATAGACCTGGATATCGCTAAGCCTAAGCCTGTTCCTCCCTGTTCCCTCTTGGTAGAAAAAAACGGCCCGAAAATCCTAGCCATATCGTCTTCCTTAATCCCGCATCCCGTATCACTGATAACTATTTGCAGGCTCTTCCTATTTAAGGTATCTTCAACCTGGCCGGCAGTTACGGTAATCTTTCCGCCCTGAGGCATGGCATCAAAAGCATTGATAAAAATATTTATCAAAACCTGCTGAATCTGGTTATAATCCAGCTTTACCTTGGCTAAGCCCGGAGCAAACTGCCGGGTTATCGTTACATTGTTCAGGTTATTTTGCGGGTCAACGAAAAATAGGCTGTTATTGATCAATGAAGGGATGTCTACCTCCTCAAGCATAAGCGGAGCAGCTGGCCGGGCGAAGTTCAGCAGGTCCTTCAGAATTTTGTCCGCCCTGAGGTTAGAGTTAATCAAGCTCTCTATGGTAGCGCTATACGCTGTATCCTGCGGCGCTATAGACTTCAAGTATTCCAGGCCTTGCAAGGTTATGGCCAGGGGATTTTTTATCTCGTGTGCCAGGTTACTGGCCAGTTTACCCAGAGCAGCCATTTTTTCTGCCTGCAGAAGCTCGGCCTGGGTTTGTTTAAACTCAATATAGCATTTTTGCAGGTCCTGCTCTGATTCTTTCAGCAGCCTCTCTGCCTGCAGGAATTCGGTGATATCGCGGCCTTCAGGCAGCAAAAAAATAATTTTATTATCCTTATCTTTAACCGGTTTAAGGGAAAAATCAATATTATGCACCGCACCTTCTTTATCTAAATGCGTGGCCTCAAAACGGACAAATTTTCCTCCGGCTGCTTTTTTTACGGCCTGGCGCAGTTTTTCCTGCAGCTCCGGGGAATGAGTCCACCAGGGCGCTTCCCAGAACGGCTTGCCCAGGACCTCAGCAGCCTGGCTGCCAATCAGCTCTAAAGCTGCCCGGTTAACCTGGATAAGGATTCCCTCGGGGGTCGTTAATCCGATGAACTGGAAAGTCTGGTCGAAAACAGCGCGCATCTTCTGCTCGTTCTCCTGCAGTTTTTTTTCCGCTAACTTAAACCCTGAAATATCCTGCAATGTTTCGACAACGGCTGTTATTCTCTCCCCGTTGCCGTAAATAGGCGCGGCGTCCAATGCCAGGTATCTGTCCTTGCCGTTCAATTGAAGATACCAGCCTTCGGCATGTATCCCCTGGCGCATAAAATCGGATTTTTTATAATTCTTATAAAATTTGGCTATAGCATCGAATTTATTGTCAATAATTATGTCCGCCAGGCAAGGACGGTAAGTGTCATAGAAAGCCTTCCAATGATTACTGGTACCCAGCAGCTCCTGAGCTTTTAAACCGGTCAGGTCCTCGCAGGCCGTATTCCAATAAATAACTTTATGCTGCGCGTTAATAACAAAGATGGCCACCGCAGAATTTTGGATGATTGCGTCCATAATCCTTGCTTTTTCTGCTAAGCCCGTCATTTTTAGTTTGTTTCTTTTAGGCCTATCCGTTTTTTTACGCAGGGCTTTTACTTGAGCAGCCGGTTTTCTGGCTTTTTTATTGTTTATCATTTTTTAATGATAATCTCAAATGCTGCTTGCTCTTGCGGCGGATTATTGTCTCTCCAGGGGCGCGCATATAAGAATCTACGTTTAACTGCCCCGCATGGACTCGAACCATGATAACAAGATCCAGAATCTTGTGTCCTACCATTAGACGACAGGGCAAAGATGATACCAAAGACTAATTATACTTTATTCCTATGAGGCTGTAAAGAAGGGAGTTTATTTAAAATGCATCTTTATTTTCGGCCGGCTAAAGTAATAAATAAAGCTGGACGCGAAAATAATGTCCAGGGCACAAGCCACCACAGTACATATGCCGGCGAATAGCTTTAGATCCATCAACCGGCTTAGCCTGTAGGCGGCGTAGATATTCTCCATATAACGCAGATGGTTTTCAAAGGCATAATACGGATGTTTCCAATAGACCGTGATGATCACAAACCAGAATAGCGCCAAAGTTACCTTACGGTATCTTTCCTTAAAACGTAAAATGCCCAGGCCGCAGATCAAACCCACTATCCTTAAACTGTTCGAAAACAGGAAGCGCAAAGGGATGAGCGGCTCGGGAAGCTGATGGAAGATGTAAACATAATACCGGTAGTTGACCAGCCATAATAACTGGGACAATGAGACAAGAATGAGTATTATCCCGAAAATAATCACGCCTTTAGGTTTTGTGTTCTCCATCTTATATTTAATAGCCGCGTAAGAAACTAACCAGCTCAAAAGATAAAAAATAAGACAAGTGATAAAGTAAAACCAGCCCCAAGACCATAAAGAAGTAGCGTGGCATAAGGATCATAGTGACTGCCCTGACCACCAAGAACCAGGCTGCCAACGATAGCGCAGACATGTTTTTGGGCTTAAAAACTACATGCTGCAGGCTATCGTATTTCCTCCAATCAAAATTAATGATCCTGCCTTCTTTATTGAGCTGCTCATAAAGCGCCGAACCCGGGAACGGGGTAAGTATGGTAATCGATATCAAGTGGAGCCTGGCCCGGAATAAAAAGGCGATTAACCTAAGGTAATCCTTATGGGTATAATAATCAAAACCCAGGATGAATGCTCCGGTGACCTTGATGCCGCAAGCTTTAATATTTTTAATGGCTTTGAGGTAATCATCGGTTGAGCTGATACCTTTAACCGAGGTCTTGGCTAATTTCTGCGGATAGATCGTCTCAAACCCGATGAATAAACCCTGGCACCCGCTTTTTTTAGCCAGGCTTAATGCTTCCGCGTCAAAGGCGATATCCAGGGAACTGTTACCCACCCATTTCAAGCCTAAAGGGATCATCCTGTGAAATAGCCTCTTGGCATAACCGGGGCTGGAAAAAATATTATCGTCCCGGAAGATTATAGGCGGTTTATAACCGAAGGGCCCTCTTGCCGCTTCCTTAACCCGCTTAATCAGGCTTATGGCTTGTTCCAACTCAATGAAACGCAGGCCTCCTAACGGCTGAGAGCAGAATTCGCAATGATATTTACATCCCCGGCTGACCATTATCCCCGAACGATACAAGATTATGGGGTCGACTTTTAAAAAATAGTCATAAACCGGCGAGAAGAAATCTTTTAAGGGTTCCCCGCGGTAAATCCTTTGTAAAGCATGGTTTTCAAAATCTTTGATGACCTGCGGCCAGGCGGATTCGCCTTCGCCGATAACCAGACTATCGCAATGCGCCAATGCTTCATTGGGAAAACAGCTTACATGCGGACCCCCTAAGACCACGGTTGAGCCTGCCTGGCGGAAACGATCGGCTATTTTATAGGCTTCGTAAGCATTGGAGGTAGCGCAGGAAATCCCCACTAGCGCGCCAGGAATAAAATCCTTTTTGAGCCAGATAAGTTTCTGGCTGATCACTTTAATCCTGTATTCCGCAGGAGTAAGCGCAGACAGTATCAATAAGGAAAAGGTGGTAGGAGTGTTGAGGAAAATACTCAGAGCCAGGCGGAACAACGGATGGCTGCTCGCGGGGATGATGAGGATCAGCTCTTTACTGGCTTTCGCCTCCTCCAACATCTTATTACCAGAGATTTTCTTTTACCCAACCGTCGGCTTTAGTAGTGCTATTAGTAAGCCAAGCCCAATCTTCTTTGGCGCCCTCTTTTACGCCCCGGCCAAGGCCGCAAGCGCCTTTGGCTACGGTCCCGCAACCACTAACCAAAAAAGCGAAAACCAGAAGAAATCCCAGCAAGGATATCTTTTTAAGCATTATCTTTCCCCCTTTATCCAGCGGTTCAATCTTTCCTTGGTGCGATCTTTACCTAAATGATATATTACCTCAAAAAGCCCCGGGCCGATGGTCTTGCCGGTAAGGGCAACTCTTATCGGATGGATAAGGGCTTTGGATTCGATGTTTAATTCCTTGACCAGCTCGCGGAAAGCTTCTTCTATGCTAAGGATATCAAATTTTCCCAATTTATCAAGCTTTTCTATAAAAAGCCGGAATTCGCGCGATAAATCTCCGGATAAGAATTTCTTCCGGGCTGCCTCTTCGATATTAAGTTCTGTAACAAAGAAAAAATCCGCCCAATCCGCAAAATCATTTAAGCGCGGCAGGCGGGCCTGAAATAATTTTACCAGCTTTAAAATATAATCCCGGTCAAAAGCGTCTGCGCCGATATATTTTCTTTCTTTTAACAGAGGCAGAAGCTCCTCCAACAGTTTCTCCGGGTCGGCATTTTTCAAATACTGGTTATTGATCCAATCCAGCTTTTTCAGGTCAAAGGTGGCTGAGGTTCTATTAACCTGGGTGACGTCGAATAATTTTATCGCTTCGTTTAGATCGATAATCTCAACGTTATTCCCGGGAGCCCAGCTCAGCAGTAAAAGATAATTTACCAGCGCCGGAGCCAGATACCCCATTTTACGGTAATCGCTTATAGCGGTAGCTCCGGTGCGTTTAGAGAGCCTGCCCCCCTCCATGCCCATGATTAAAGGCAGATGCGCAAACTTAGGGATGGGAAATTCCAGCGCTTCATATAAGAGCGCCTGCTTAGGCGTATTGGATATGTGGTCATCCCCTCTTATAACGTGGGTGATATTCATAGCCGCGTCATCCACCACGCAGGCGAAATTATAAGTCGGCGTTCCGTCGGATTTTATCAGAACCTGGTCCTTGATCAGCGCGGTATCAAATTCGATCTCCCCGCGGATAAGGTCCTGGATCTTTATTTTTTTCTGGGGAACTTTAAAAATTATTGCTTCGCCCGGTTTGTCCGCCGCCTTCTCCCGGTAAGCCTTTCCTGCATCCAGTAGCTTATGAGCGTATTCATTGTAAACACTAAAGCGCTTGCTCTGATAATAGATCTCATCCCAGTTAAAACCCAGCCAGGCCAGGCTGTTTAAAATCTCCTCCACGAATTCCGGTTTTGAGCGGCTGCTATCCGTATCTTCAATCCTTAAAATAAATTTTCCGGATTTTGCCCGGGCATAAAGCCAATTAAACAATGCTGTGCGCGCTCCGCCGATATGCAGATTGCCCGTCG
>JBAZIT010000062.1:0-6850 GCA_041651675.1 Candidatus Omnitrophota bacterium
CCTAAAAAGAACAGCCTGTCCGTAAGAAAATCTCCGGGGAAAATAAGCGTATTGGAAAAGTTAGTAAAGAGCAGGCCGCTCTCCGGGTCAGTCGGCATAGCGCATACCCGTTGGGCAACGCATGGCGCTCCGACACAGGCAAATGCCCATCCTCATGAAGATTGTAAAGGCAAAATTGCCCTGGTCCATAATGGAATTATTGAGAACCACGAAGCGCTTAAGGGCCAATTGATTAAAGAAGGGCATATTTTCCGCAGCCAGACCGACACCGAAGTCATTGTGCACTTGATTGAAAAATTTTATAAAAATATTCCGCTGGAGGCAGCAGTACGTAAGGCCCTTAAGCTGCTGGCGGGTTCTTTTGCCATCGGGGTAATTTCTTCCCAAGAGCCGGATAAACTGGTTGGTGCCCGCTATGGCAGCCCGCTGATCCTAGGTTTGGGTAAGGGCGAGAACTTTCTGGCCTCGGATTCCCCGGCAGTCTTGGAATCAACCAAGGATATCGTCTTTTTAGACGAAAACGAAGTAGCTATTTTGACCAAAAGCGATTTTAAGGTGACGGACCTGGAAGGCAGGCCGGTGGCCAAAAAATCCGTACGCATTAATTGGGATATTGCCCAGGCGCAAAAAAACGGCTTTGTGCATTTTATGCTCAAAGAAATCAATGAACAGCCGAAGATCTTAGAAAATTTAATCCATTCCAGGGTCGACAGGCAGACTAACAAAATTACTTTTGAAGAGCAAAATATCCCCGAGGATAAACTTAAGAGTATAAAGAATATTTTTATCGTTGCCTGCGGCACAGCGTACCACGCGGGATTGGTGGGCAAGTATATTTTAGAATCCGTGTGCGCAATACCGACTCAAATAGATGTTTCCAGCGAATTCCGCTACCGTGACCTTTTGATCGGGCCGGATACCCTGGTGATGGCGATCAGCCAGTCCGGCGAAACCGCCGACACCCTGGCCGGTGTCCGGGAAGCCAAGAAGCGCGGCGCAAGCGTGATCTCCATTTGCAATGTATTAGGGGCGACCCTGACCCGCGAATCCGAAGGCATAATTTATACGCATGCCGGGCCCGAAATAGGAGTTGCCTCGACCAAGGCCTATACTGCCCAGATGCTTGCCCTCTATTTATTTGCTTTCTATCTTGCCGAAATAAGAAATATCCTGCCTTCGGCTAAAATCAGTAAGTTGCTGTCGGAGTTGCGCAAGATACCCGGGCAGCAGGAGTTGGTCCTCAAGGAGCAAAACAATATTGCGCGCCTGGCCCGCAAACATTCACACCTGGGTTCATTTTTGTATTTGGGGAGGAACATTAACTATCCTTCGGCCCTGGAAGGAGCACTCAAACTGAAGGAGATTTCCTATATTCCCGCAGAAGGTTATGCCGCGGGAGAGATGAAGCATGGGCCGATTGCTTTAATTGACGAGTACCGCGCCGTAGTCTGCATTGCTCCCGCTTCCAAAGTTTACGAAAAGATGGTCTCCAATATCCAGGAAATCCGCTCCCGGCACGGCAAGATCATCGCCATCGCCAGTTGCGGCGATAAGGAAGTTGCCCAGTTAACCGGTGAAGTTATTTATATTCCTAAGGTAGAGGAGTTATTTTCGCCCCTCTTAGCAGCGCTGCCCTTGCAACTGATCGCCTATCATATCGCTACCAAACGCGGCTGCGATGTAGACCAGCCGCGTAATTTAGCCAAGTCCGTCACGGTCGAATAATGCTTTATGTCGTCGCTACTCCCATAGGTAATTTAAAAGATATTACCTTACGGGCGATCGAAGTCTTAAAAAGCGTGGACCTGATTGCCTGTGAAGATACGCGGCACACTAAAATACTGCTTGAGCATTACGGTATAGCTAAGCCTACTACCAGTTTCTTCCAGCGCAACCGATTCACCAAAGCCGAATATCTGCTTGGGCTTTTGCAAGACAACAAAAATATCGCGCTGGTCTCGGATGCCGGAACACCCGGAATACTGGACCCGGGGTATAACCTGATCAATCTGGCCATAAAGAACAACCTGGAGATGACTTTTATACCCGGCCCGGCGGCTTTGGTGAACGCCCTGGTCCTTTCGGGTAAGCCGGCGCATGAATTCTACTTCGCCGGCTTTCTGCCGAATAAAAAAATATCCCGCAAAAACAAGCTGCAAGAGTTAAGCGGATTAAAATGCACCCTTATTTGCTACGAATCAACGCATCGTATCTTGGCTAGCTTACAGGATATAGGGGAAGTTTTTGGCGACCGGGAGATTGTGGTGGCCCGGGAGCTGACTAAGAAATTTGAAGAAGTTATCCGCTCTACGCCGCAGGCAATAATCGAAAAATTCCGCCACCAAAAGCCCCGGGGGGAGTTTGTAGTTATCATTTGACACGGTTTTAAAGCCTTGACAAGAGAGGCAAATATGCTATACTTAAACAAATTACAGATAACCTTTAAGCCCAAGCCCTTGAGAGGCTGGCAAGGTGGAGCGTAAAATGCAGCGGATAAAACCAGACAATCATAACCCTTGGCAAATCACCAAGGGTATTTTTATGCCCGCTAACCGATGAAAGAAAAAGCTAAGATATTGGATAAAGATGCGCTTGCCCGGGCGATCATGCGGATTGCCCACGAGATAGTCGAAAAAAACAAGGGCGTAGAGAATCTGTGCCTGGTGGGGATCAGGAACCGCGGAGTTTATCTGGCCCAGCGCCTGGCCAGCTGTATTAAAAACATCGAAGGAAAAGATGTTCTGACCGGCGCCCTGGATATCACCTTATACCGCGACGATTTAGCTTTGGCTTCGGGCCAGCCGTTAGTACGCAAGACCGAGATAGATTTTGATATTAACGCCAAAAACCTGGTGCTGGTGGATGATGTCCTGTACACCGGCCGCACAGTCAGGGCAGCGCTGGATGCCTTGGTAGATTTTGGACGGCCTAAATCCATACAGCTGGCGGTTTTGGTTGACCGCGGGCATCGCGAACTGCCGGTGCGGGCAGATTACGCGGGTAAGAATATTCCGACCTCCAAAGACGAAACAGTAGAAGTGCGTTTGCAGGAGACCGAGGGTAAGGATGAAGTTGTGATTGTCGAAAAGAGCGAAAAATGAACTGGGCCCGGAAAGACCTTTTAGGGTTGGAAGAATTAAGTAAGGAAGAGTTAGAATTAATCCTTTCCACCGCCGAGTCATTCAAGGAAGTTTCTACCCGTGAGATCAAAAAGGTCCCGGCCTTGCGCGGTAAAACCGTAGTTAATTTATTTTACGAACCTTCCACGCGCACGCGCGTATCGTTTGAAGTAGCGGCCAAGAGGCTCTCTGCGGACGTAATTAACATCGCCTCGGAAACCTCCAGCGTTAAGAAGGGCGAAACCCTGATCGATACCGGCAGGAACATCGAAGCCCTGAAAGCCGACATCATTGTGGTGCGCCATAATTTTAGCGGCGCAGCAGTCATCCTCAGCCGGCACGTATATTTAAGCGTGGTAAATGCCGGTGATGGCTGGCACGAGCATCCTACCCAGGCGCTCCTGGATATTTTTACCCTCAAGGAAAAATTAGGCAGAGTTGAAGGCTTGAACGTAAGTATAGTCGGGGATATCGCGCATTCGCGCGTAGCCCGCTCCAATATCTGGGGGTTGACTAAACTGGGCGCTCGGGTAACCGTGTGCGCGCCTAAGCTGCTTATCCCGCCGGCCATAGAGGAGATGGGCGTAACCGTTACGCACAACATAGATGAGGCGTTAGAAAACGCCGATGCCGTAAATGTTTTAAGGATGCAGTTTGAGCGCGACGGAGAAACAGCTTTTCCTAAACAATTAGAATATTTTAAAGAATTCGGGATTACCGAAGAAAGGCTAAAGAAAGCGAAAAAGGATATTATCGTAATGCACCCCGGCCCGATCAACCGCGGGATCGAGATGTCCAGCGCCGTAGCTGACGGAGCGCATTCGGTAATCCTGGAACAGGTCACTAACGGCATCGCTGTGAGGATGGCGGTGTTGTTTTTAGTGGCCCAGGCCAATGAAAAGATAAAGAATGAAAATACTCATTAAGTCTGGCAGGGTAATTGATCCGGCAAATAAAATTGACGCTGTGATGGATATCCTGGTGGAAGATCATAAGATATCCAAAGTCGCCGGGCACATTAAGGCTGAAGCGGATAAAATAATTCCGGCAGAGAATAAAATTGTCCTGCCGGGGCTCGTAGATATGCACGTACATCTAAGAGAACCGGGCAGAGAGGACAAAGAAACTGTTGGCAGCGGCACCCAAGCGGCTTTACATGGCGGAGTGACCAGTATCCTGGCTATGCCGAACACTACACCGGCGGTAGATTCTGTCAGCCACCTGAAGATCGTCCAGGATGCAATTAAAAAAGGAGGCCAGGCCAATGTATTCATCTGCGCCGCGATCACTCAAGGCAGGCGCGGTCAGGAATTAAATGATCTTGTCGGCCTGAAAAAAGAGGGTGCAGCCGCTTTTTCCGACGATGGCGCTTCGGTAGATTCGGATGCGGTAATGCTTGAGGCGCTCCGGATCGCCCAGAAAGAAAAGCTTTTGGTGATCTGCCATTCCGAGGATCGGCGACTCTCCTGCCAGGGAGTTGTAAATTTGGGGTTGACCTCTACGCGCCTGGGTCTGCGCGGCATATCGGCAGAATCGGAATATAAAAGGGTCAGCCGCGACATTGCGCTGGCTAAAGAAGCCGGAGCTAGCGTGCACATTGCCCATGTAAGCTGTAAGGAGTCCGTGGAAATTATCAGCCGGGCTAAAAAGGCGGGAGTCAAAGTTACCTGCGAAACCGCGCCGCATTATTTTACCTTTAGCGAAGAAGCAGTGCTGGGGTACGATACTAATTTCAAAATGAATCCGCCGTTACGCTCAAAAGAGGATATGCTGGCTATCCGTAAGGCCTTAAGCAACGGCACTATAGACGTTATTGCTTCCGACCATGCCCCGCATACGGAAAATGAAAAAGATATCGAATTTGAACGCGCAGAGTTCGGAGTGGTCGGCTTAGAAACAGAGTTGGCAGCAGCCATAACCGAATTAATCAATAATAATTTATTAGACTGGGAAAGGCTGGTCCGGCTAATGTCATTAAGCCCGAGCAGGATATTAGGAATAGACAAAGGGACATTAAGCCCCGGGGCGGCTGCGGACATTATCGTAGTTGACCCGGAAAAAGCCTGGGTAGTGAAAAAAGAGGGCCTCCTGTCAAAATCTCAAAATTCATCTTTTGTCGGCCGCTCGCTTAGGGGTTTTGTGGAGTACACTCTTTGTCAAGGTAAGGTGCATAAATGGAATTCCTAGCTGATTTTCACATCCACTCCAAATACTCGCGCGCGACCAGCCGCAATATGGATATCCAGAATCTCAGCGAGTGGGCGAAATTGAAGGGTATCTCTCTGATGGGCACAGGTGATTTTACTCATCACTTGTGGCTGGAAGAGTTGAAACACACTCTGGAAGATTGCGCTAATGGTTTATACCGGCACAATGGGGTAAATTTTATCCTGACCGCCGAAGTAAGCAGTATTTATTCTAAGAAAGGCAGGACTTACCGCATACATAATGTGATCATCGCCCCGTCATTCAAAAGCGTGGATAAGATCAACGACCGGCTCAGCCGCCTGGGCAATTTAGCCAGCGACGGAAGGCCGATCCTCGGCTTGGACGCCGCGGAATTAGCGCGCATTGTCTTTGATATTGACCCTGACTGTATGCTTGTGCCGGGGCATATCTGGACGCCCTGGTTTTCCTTATTTGGGTCAATGTCAGGATTTGACAAAATTGAGGATTGCTTTGAGGAGCAGACGCCGAAGATCTTCGCGCTGGAAACCGGACTCTCCAGCGACCCGGCAATGAATTGGCGGTTAAGCGCTTTAGATAAGTTTACCCTGATTTCCAACAGCGATTCGCATTCTCCGCAGAAGATCGGGCGGGAAGCCAATGTATTTAACTGCGAACTGGATTATAAGACTATCCGCGAAGTCCTCAAGACTAAAGATAAAAACAGATTTTTATACACTATAGAATTTTTTCCGGAAGAAGGCAAATATCATTTTGACGGGCACCGGCTTTGCGCTACGCGCATGTCGCCGAAAGAAACCCGGGAGCATGGCGGAAAATGCCCTAAATGCGGCAAGCCCGTTACCGTGGGTGTGGTTAACCGCGTTGAGAAATTAGCGGATAGGCCGGAAGGCTTTAAACCGGAGAACGCCATACCTTTTAAAAATCTCATACCCTTAGAAGAGATCATTGCCGACGCCAAAGGCGTGGGTAAGGCTAGCCTGGCGGTAGAAAGGGATTATCGCAGTTGTTTGGCTAAGTTCGGCACAGAATTTGAGATCTTAATGCGCGCGTCGAAACAAGACCTGATTAAGAACCTGCCACCGAAAGTTGCCCAGGGCGTTTTAAGGGTTCGCGAAGGCAAAGTTAATATTCAGGCAGGTTATGATGGGGAGTATGGAGTGATCTCCATTTTTGATGATGAAGCTCCCGGACCAAAAAACGAACAACAGTTAAGCTTATTCTAATGCGCCTGTGGCCCAACGGATAGGGCGCCAGCCTCCGGAGCTGGATGTGCAGGTTCAATTCCCGCCAGGCGCAATAATATTAGCCACGTTGTGCTTTGCAGCTTGGACACAGTGTCCGCTTTAGCACTGCCAGCGTGGCAGAGGGCATAAGGAGGAATATGAAAAAGGTAGTTAGTGTAATTGGCGGTAGAAATTGTACTATTGAAGTGGAGAGAACAGCCCAAGAATTAGGTAAAAAACTCACTAAAGTGGCTGATATACTTGTTTCTGGAGGCTTAAGTGGAGTAATGGAGGCAGTTTGCTCAGGATTTAAGGCTG
>JBAZIT010000063.1:0-6766 GCA_041651675.1 Candidatus Omnitrophota bacterium
TTTAAAAGTTTATCCTTAATTAAACTGCTCTTTTGTTGACGGTCCTCCTCCTTCTGTATTTTGAGCTTAAGTAGAATTTTACTACGTAATACCTGCTTTGTCAACATGCCTTAAAACCTTACAAACAAGCCTCGCCCTCATGTTTGTGCTCCTTAGAATCAAAGGGGACAGGCCTGCCCTGTTTAGTATAATAATCTTTTAATGCCGAACGTAAAGCCTCTTCGGCCAGCACTGAACAGTGCATCTTAACCGGCGGAAGCCCTCCTAAGGCTTCAGCCACCGCCTTATTGGTAATCTTCAGGGCTTCCGAGATAGGCTTGCCTTTAACCATCTCCGTGACCATAGAGCTGGTGGCCACTGCTGCTCCGCAGCCAAAGGTCTTGAATTTCACATCTACAATCACGTCGTTCTCTATCCTTAAAAACATCTTCATTACGTCCCCGCAGATAGGATTGCCGACGGTGCCTACGCCGCTGGCATCGGGTATTTCCCCGACATTGCGCGGATTCGTAAAATGATCCATAACTTTTTCGCTATAAGGTAAAGGTTCGGCCATTTTATTTAACCAGGATTAATTTATGGGGCTTAGCTGATTTTTTAAAATCCTTCGGAGCGCGGATCTCTTTTAAAGATGCCAGCTTGTTCTTTTTTTCTAATTCCTTATAGATTAAAACCCAGGCGCAATCTCTATCCTTATCTACTTCACACTTGCCTTTATTCATCCCGCCGCAAGGCCCGTTCAGCAGGCCTTTGGCGCAAAGCGTGACTGGACAGACTCCTCCGGTCAGATCCAGTACGCATTCTCCGCATAAAGAGCATTTTTCATAAAAATCACCCTTAGCGTCCATCACCGCGCCAAAAATAGTATTACAGGCAGGAAAAACCGCTAAGTTTAATCTGTCGTTATCCTTAAATGACTGCACGCCTAAGCCGCAGGACAAGACTAAGACTGCCTCGGCCTGGCGCAAAGCCGGCAGGTTCTTGGCTAGTTCGCTTTTAAGTTTAGCTGCTAGGCAAGGCGCCGAAGGTATGCAAAAACCTACCACTGTTTTGCCTTGAGCCTCCAGATCCTGCTTCATTTTCAGGATTTCCGGCTCGCCTCCTGTTTTACAGGTAGCCGCGCACTCGCCGCAGCCAACCAGGAATATCTTACTATAGCTTTTTAAGCTATCTATAATACTGGTAAGGGGTTTTGGCTCTGTTATAATCATATAAAAATTTTACCACTATTTAAAGGTCAGGGCAAGGAAAATATAGGCAGGATTAGTCCTCTTCTTGGCCGCGGAAATATTCTTGCATCATTCTTAAAAATTCTTTGTCGGTTGCGCCCTTTTTACCGGCATCTTCTTCGAATTCAGCGCAACCAGCATCAAATTCATCCCCGGCAGGCTCTATCTGGACGAACCTGTCCATGATCCCTCCTTCATCCAGAAAGCGCGAAGGCTGCGTAAAAACCGAGCCTCCTCCATCCAGAAAACTCCTGGGTGAACGGTCAATATGCGGCTTAAGCAAAAAGAGGTTCTCTTTTGCCCGGGTCGAGGCGACATAAAAAAGCCGGCGTTCTTCTTCAATATCTTCTTCATTTTCCAGGGATAAATATGAAGGCAGGTGCCCTTCAGCAACATAGATCATAAAAACCGTGTGCCACTCCAGGCCCTTGGCCGAATGGATTGTGGATAAGGTAAGGGTGGAATCATCTTTATCTCTTAGCCCTGCCTCGGCAAGTGAGCGTTCCGGAGGCTCTAAGGCCATATCCGTCAAAAATTGCTCCAGCGATTTATAGCGCGAGGCAATGCGCAGAAGCGAATCCAGGTCATTGATCCTTTTATGAAAATCATCGTATTTATGCTTAAGCAAAGGCTGGTAATATTCCAGGAATATTTCAATGATCCTGGCCGGGGCCTGTTTACTGAAGTCAATCCCTTTTAAAATACTCAAAAGCTTTCCTACTTCTTCTTTCTTGAGCCCATTAACCAAATCCAGGCTGCCTTTGCCGACGGAAAGCGCGCTGATTATCTTTTCGGCGCTTTTTGGTCCTATGCCGGGAATTAATAACAGGGAACGCATCCAGCTTACCTGGTCCGCGGAATTATAGACGATACGTAAATATGAAATTATGTCCTTAATATGCGCTGCCTCGACAAATTTCTGGCCGCCGTATTTAACAAAAGGAATATTCCGGCTGGCCAACTCTATCTCCAGATCATTAGAATGCCAGCCTGACCTGAAGAGTACCGCTATATCTTTTAATTCCACGCCTTCTTCCCTTAGCTCCAGGACCTTATCCGCGATATAACGCGACTGGGCATTCTCATCCTCGGCGTCAATAAAGAAAGGCTGAACTCCGCCTTTTTTACGGGTATAAAGATTCTTTTCAAACTTTTCTTTTGCCCCGCTGATCACTGCATTAGTCAGGTTCAGGATAGGCTGGGTTGAGCGGTAATTCTCTTCAAGAGTAATAACCCGAGTGTTCTTAAACAGGCGGGGGAAATCCATAATATTCCGGAAATTTGCCCCTCTAAAAGAATAAATGCTCTGGGCATCGTCTCCGACAACCATAATGTTTTTGTGCTCGGAGGCCAGAAGGCAGGCAATAAAGGCTTGCAGCTTATTGGTATCCTGATACTCATCGACCATAACATATCTATATTTACGGGAGAGGAAAAGCCTAGTCTCTTCGTGGTCGGTTAAAAGCTTTTTCAGGTAAACTAAAAGGTCATCGTAATCTAACAGCGATTTTTCAGACTTATATTTATGGTACTCCGTCCGGATCTTTTTAATTTCTTCGCTAAACTCCAGAAATTGCGGGTATTCATCGTATAAGACATCTTCCAATTTCTCGGATTTATTTACGCTTTTGGAAATTACTTCCAGGATCGCTCTTTTCCTGGGAAAACGCTTATCGGTTTTATTAAAGCCTAACTTGGCGCGGATCAGGTTGATCGTATCTTCGGCATCAGACTCATCAAGGATGGAAAAATTGTTGGCCAGGCTCAATACCTTAGCGTATCTTCTTAAAGTAGCGTTGGCAAAAGAATGAAAAGTCCCTCCGGAAACCCGCGAACAGCGCTCATCTAAAAGCAGGCTGGCCCGGCGGAGCATCTCTTCGGCAGCCCGGCGGGTAAAGGTAAGCAACAAGATCTCGTCGGGCTTAACCCCTTTTTCCACTAAATAAGCCACGCGGTGCACTAATACGCGGGTCTTGCCGCTTCCTGCGCCGGCAATGACAAGGTAGGCGCCGTCGGTTGATTCAACGGCTTCCAGCTGCGCAGGATTCAGTTCGTTTTTATAGTCTATTTTTTTATTCATGGGAATAAAGGGGACGGTTCTATTTTTCAACAGGATACGGGAAAGAAAAATAGAACCGTCCCCTTTATTTCTATTCTATCCCCTGGGAGGCTTATTGCAAGATAAATATTGGCAGGCAAAAAATAAAAGGGGCGCTCGTTTAGGGAACCTTTTTGAAAGCCGATGAGCTCTTAAAAAGGTGAGGACGCCCCTTATTGTTTTATTAATTTTGGCTCTTGCTTTTCTACTGTAATCTGCGCTAAAACAACCTGCATTTCGCCAGCTGGTTTATCTGATTCCAAAAGAACCAGCATCTCTCTTAAGGACAAATCTGTATTAACCGCTGACTCTTCTTCAAGCCTCAAGATACTGGCAATGCAGGATAATACCTTATCAATATCCTGGTTAAAATCTTGTTTTAAATAACAGGACTGCAGGTATTCTTTGATTCTTGCGCTTGATGGCGTAATCCCGGCCGCCAGCATATTCTCTATCTGGAGCCATTCGCTATTTAATTCCGCTAACGGGATCGGAGGAACGCTGCCCGCATTAACCTGGGGATTAATCAATACCGGCTGGCTGACTATAGGTAGCGCACGGAAATCAATACCGCCCTGAGAGCTCCTGTAGACTACGGCTTTATTTCCTATCTGCCTATCCGAACCTGATGCGGCAACCGGATCTAATTTATAACTCCACCCTAATTGGCTGAGTAAACCTAAACCGGAACCCTGCCCCCCTATTCCGGCTTTTTCTGCCTCTGCCTTATCGCGTTCCCAGGCTGGGCCGGTCGGCATTGCTAAATCATAAATCTCTATTTTTTGGTTGCTGAAATCAAAATAAAGGTAAATCGGCAAAGAAAAATCTAGCTTGTTCCCGTGTAAAAATGCGTTCATCAAAAGCTCTCTAACAGCATTCTTTAGTTCATAAGACGTAACCTTAAGCTTATTGGATAATCCTTCACTTAATGTTTCTTCTAAGAGATTAAAAACAGACATAACCTGGCTATATTTATTCGCGCTGGAAGAAAGGTGATCCAGGCCAAGCCTGATAACCTGGCCGGAATTTACGGCTTCAATCAGTTTATTTTTCAAAGAACCATCTATCGCGGAAGGAGAAAATGGGTCGATTGCAAACTGGGCGATCCTGCGGTTATCCGCGCTTAACTCTCGCTCTAATAAATCCCTGGCCAATCCGTTAAATTGTGCCGGGCTTATTTGCCCCAATAATTCGCGTATCCTGGACCGGCGTTCTTCCACTATGCGTTTTTGTTCTTCCGGGGAGCCGATCCTCAATGACAAATCATAATTCTCTTGTTCAATTCTATCTATTTTCTTGATAATATCACTCAGCTCGGCGCCGGATAAATTCTTTAAGCCGGGGAATTTTGGCTCAAAGAAATATATCGGGATACGCCTGTTGCCGACTATGTTTTTGATCTCTTCTCTGTCCTCGATATTCGCTACTATCCCGATCACCGGCTCATTTTTCATTTGCCTTATATCTACGGCTATCCTTTTCCCCGCATCCCATTTGCTTAAAGCTACAACCTTGGCAGCATCAAAAATCAGGATTACTTGTCCCGGGGTATCCACATTTCCAAATGACAAATAGGCTTCATTTTGGGTAAATGGCTCTTCTTTTTGATTGATCCCTAGAAAAACGGCCTTAGCTTCTTGCCCAACACCCAGCCCATTTTCGAAAATACTCCTAAGTTTAACCAGGGCTGTGCCGTGTAAACCCAATCCCTCTTCATTAGGGTCACGCAGGCCATATGCAGGATTAGCAACTTCAACTATACGCATAGGGTATTGGGGATTTTCTAATAACCCCTTGTTTACCTTATCCATAAAACTATCTATCGCGGAAGAAGCAGCGCCTTCTGGGATTAACTCCGTAACTGCCGACGGGCTGGCTGAAGCTTCTCCGGGCATACCGATATTTTTATGCGCCTCTTTCAGGCCGGCTTGCGCGTTGGTAGCTCTTTTGGCTGCGATTAATCCGATTTCATTGCCAACCTCTTGCCAACGGCCTTGGTATTCGCTATAGAACTTTACGGAATTGACAGGAGTTTCCACGGTTTTACGGCTAGCGTTAAGTTTTTCAATGATATCCAAAGCCGCCTTGGCTATATTGGTATCGGGCTGGATTTTGTCTTCAGAAAAATCATCGCTCGTAACAGAGACGGCCTCAAAGTTAACCGAAAAATCAAAGCCGTTTCCACTAAGCAGATTGTTGATATTCCCGCTGGCAGCGCTAAGGGCTTCGCTGATTGAGCGTGTATCCAAAATACCATTATTCTCTTTGGCCTTATATATCTGGTTATTAAAAGCATCTAACAGATTAACATTATCCAGCTTAATAAGCTGGTTACCGAAATAATGCCCTAATTCATCGAAATCATTAATGACTTTAAAAGGAAACTTCCCCGCTGAACGAAGCTTTCTCCCTGACCCTTCTATAATAGAGAGGAAGTTTTTCTCAAGGCTTGACCCTTCAGCGGTCAATATATTCTGCCGGACTGCCGTAATCTGCCATTTTCCCCTGGTTGATGTAATTATGTAGAAATTGTCTGGCGGGCCCCTGACTGCAAGCATAAAACTATCCAGGGATTTCATCTTCTCTATGGCATATTCTAAAATTACATACAGGTTTTGGCGCATAAAAGCAGCATAGCCATTATCCAGCTGTACCTGCTTAGCCGTATTATCGCCATAGCGCATCTTTACAAATTCTCTTAATGGCCTCGAAGATTTCTCAAATTCATTTATGTATGTTTGCAGTTTTGAAAATTCAGAGCCACTGAGCCTGGAGCCTTCTTTTGTCTGCGGCCTTTCATTCAACCCTTCTACCCCTGCTATTTGCCCTGCCTGTTTAGCTACTCTCTGAAAGATTTCAGCTTCTTGCAGAGAAGATTCAAGTTTGCTTTCAAGAGCCCCTTCACCCTGAAGCCTGACGGCTCCGGCAGGCAAATAAGGCGGTAAAGCTTCTTCAACTTCGCCTAACCCCGGAACCTGGCCAGACTCTTTGAGTATCCGGTCCAAAGTTAAGCGTCCACCGATGTCACCGCTATCTTTCACTAAGAACGCGGTAGTTATGTATTCCGCGCCTCCTTCCCGGGATTCCCTGGTAGTTCTTTGGACCGCCCGGATCCTGCCAAAACCTTTAATTTTATCTGCCAAGCCATCAGGCAGCCTGGCAATAGCATAACCCAGGTATTCTTTTTTAATCTCTTCCTGGATATTCTGGAGCACCCGCTTTACCTCTTCCTTATCTAAAGAACCGGGTAAAACCATAGCCACCTCATCGGACCTTTCTCCCAGGCGAAAGCCCATTCCCTCCTGCCTGCTTAAAACGTCCTTGGCTATGCGTATGGCATCCGCAATAAAGATATCCGCTATATTCATACCGTAGTAGTCGTTTCTCAGGCTAAGTTTAAGCATATCCGCAAAAACAACCCAGGCCGAACTGTCCTTCC
>JBAZIT010000064.1:0-6757 GCA_041651675.1 Candidatus Omnitrophota bacterium
CAAAAAGGCGCTGGTTAAACTCTTGGGCAAAATTACGCATCTTTTTGTGCACCCGCGAGACACCTTCGCTGGGGGATGGCGCGCTATGGTCGATCACCATGCAAAAATCTGTTTTTAGCTGTTTTACTCCCAGTTCTTTTATCCGGTCAATGATGATCGCGCTGGTCCCATCCTGGCCAAAAGTAAAATCGACTTTACATACGGCAAAATCTCCGGCTTTTAGATCTTTTTCGGCGTGGCTGCTTAATATCTTTTCGGCTATTGTTTTACCCATTCTTCAACCACTCCTCCAGCCTATCCATACCTTTTTTAAGGCTATCCAGGCTGGCAGCAAAGCTTATCCGGATATAATTATCCGCTCCAAACCCGTCTCCCGGAATAACGCTCAGGTATTTTTTTTCTAATAGCTGGTTAGCCGCTTCCATTGCGCCTATTTTAGTTTTGGATATATCGCAAAAAATATAGAAAGCTCCCTTGGGGACTACGGCTGTTATTTTAGGCATATCTTTTAGCCTGGCGATACAATAATCTCTTCTCTCCTGGAACTGCCGGCAAATTTCTTGATAGAAGCTCCCCGGCGCCCCGAGCGCGGCTATTCCGGCTTTCTGGGCAATAGAATTCGGGTTAGAGGTTGAATGGTCCTGCAAACGCGAGATCGCTTCCGCTATATCGCCGGGAGCCCCCAGATAACCCAGGCGCCAACCAGTCATGGAAAAACTCTTGGAGAACCCGTTTACGGTAATGGTCAGATCATAAATTTCTTTATTTAAACTGCCTATGGAGATATGTTTTAAACCGTCATAAATAAGCTTCTCGTAGATCTCGTCGCTGATAACGAGGAGCTTATTCTTCACGCAGATCTCGGCGAGCTGGCTTAATTCCTCTTGCGTATATACGCAGCCTGTCGGGTTCGCCGGGCTGTTTAAGATGAGGAGTTTTGACTTTACGGTTATATTCGCGGCTAATTCCCGGGGGGTAATTTTAAAATTATTTCCGGCCGAGGCCTGTATGAACCTGGGCGTGCCGTCACAGAGATTAACCATCTCAGAATAGCTTACCCAGTAAGGAGAAGGAATAAGCACTTCGTCCCCGGGATTGATCAGGACAAAAAGCGCGTTGAATATGCTATGCTTTGCCCCGCAGGAAACAACTACCTGGGAAGGAGCATATTCCAGCGAGTTGTCTTTTTTGAATTTTTCACAGATTAGTTTCTTTAGTTCCGGGATGCCGGTGGTAGGGGTATACTTGGTAAAACCGGAATTTATCGCGGCGATCGCAGCTGACTTGACAAAATCCGGTGTATCAAAATCCGGTTCTCCCGCGGCCAGGGTTATTATATCAAACCCTTCGGCTTTTAATTTTTTAGCCTTGGAGGTGATCGCGAGGGTTGATGAAGGTTTTACATTTTTTAAGCGCTTGGCTAACCTCGAATCTATGTGCATAGGAAAAGAATGGCTTTATAGCGAATCCCTTTCTTTCTTGAAAATACCTCTTATCCCGCCCAGGAACTTCTTGGCCGGTTTTTTAGCCTGCGGGACCTTTTCTTTAGTTGCCGCATCGTGAGCTTTTTCTTCCTTTTTCTCTCCAGTGGCCGGTTCCTGGAGTTCCCCGGAGTCTTTTGCATTCTCTTCGGCTTTTACTTCTTTTGCTTTTTTGACTTTTTTTACTTTGGCTTTTTGTTCGGTAAGTTCAAAGATCACTACCTGGGCATCATCGCCCCTGCGCCTGGCTAAATTAATAACCCTGGTGTAACCGCTGGCCCTTTTAGTAAAACGCGGCCCGATCTCGTTAAAAAGCAGGGATACTAGTTTATGGTCGCCTAAGATCCTGAAAGCCTCTCTCTTTGCGCTCAAAGTATTCGCTTTGGCCAGGGAAATGAGTTTTTCCGCCAAAGGCCTGACTGCCTTGGCCCGGTGCAGCGTAGTCCTCAGGCTCTCATAAATAAGTAAACTTCTGGCCAAGCTCTTGATTGTAGCATCCTGCCAACTGGTAAAACGGTTTAATTGCAGCCTTTTCTTTTTATGTCGCATATTTTTAAGCCTTTTTTATTTTTTTAGAGTCAACCTGCATTCCCAGGTTTAACCCCATGCCTATAAGCAGTTCTTTTATTTCGGTCAATGATTTTTTCCCGAAGTTCTTAAAATCCAGCATATCATCTTCGGTCTTCTTGACTAAATCCGCGATGATTTTAATCCCCGCCTCTCTCAAGCAATTAGAAGAGCGCACGGATAATTCCAGTTCCGATATGGGGAGCCGGAGTTTCTCATACAGGGATACCTCTTCCTTGGTCATCTCCGTCTCTTCTTCCACTATATCTTCGGGAAGCTGGCCGAAGTTGACAAATATATCCAAATGCCTCTGGAGTATATTGGAAGCGTATAGCAACGCGTCTTTAGGGCTGATCGCGCCGTTAGTGAATATTTCCAGGATCAGTTTATCGTAATCCGTACGCTGCCCGACGCGGGTATTCTCCACGAAGAAATTAACTTTCTTGATGGGGGTAAATATGGCATCAATCGGGATAACCCCTATGGCTTTATCTTCTTTCTTGCTTAACTCCGCCGGGACATAACCCTGGCCGCGGGAAACAGCCATTTCAATATTCAGCTTGGTGTCTTTGGTCAAAGTGGCAATATGCAGCTCCGGGTTGATGATCTCGATAGTTTCATCGCCTTCAATATCCTTGGCCTTGATCTCCCCCTTGGAGTTAGCTTTAATATAGATGGTCTTGGGGATCTTGGAGTGCGAATTCAAAACCAGGCTTTTGATGTTCAGGATGATCTCGGGGATATCCTCTAAAACTCCCGGGATAGTGGAAAATTCATGCTGCACGCCGCTGATCTTGATGCTGGTTACCGCACTTCCCTCGATAGAGGAAAACAAAACCCTCCTTAAGGAATTACCCAGGGTAACTCCGTAACCCCTCTCAAAAGGGGCGGCCGAAAACTTACCGTAGGTATTAGTATAAGTGGCCTCATCACATTCTAATCTTTTTGGTAACTGAAAATCTCTCCATTTTATACCCATCTATCGTTCCTCCTTAAATGAGTGCAAACTCTTGATTATTTGGAATATAATTCTACGATCAACTGCTCTTGTATAGGCTGTTGAATGTCTTCTTTTTCCGGCAGCCTCAAAACCTTACCGTTCAAATCCGAAGCCTTAAATTCCAGCCAGCTGGGGATACTTCTGTCTTTAGATTGCTCCAGGATCTCTTTTATTTTAAGCAAGGCCTTTTCCTTGGCCTTAACCTGGATAAGATCGCCTCCGTCTACCAGGTAGGAAGGTATATTCACCCGGTGGCCATTGACCGTGATCAGATTATGGCGCACTACCTGCCTGGCCTGCGCCCTGGAAAGGCCTAAACCTAAGCGAAAAATCACATTATCCAGCCTGCGTTCCAGTAATTGCAGGAGGATCTTTCCGGTAACGCCTTTACTTTTAGAAGCAATCTTGAAATAACGGCGGAATTGTTTCTCCAGAACGCCGTAAATTCTTTTTACTTTTTGCTTTTCCTTCATCTGCAGGCCGTAGTTAGAGAGTTTGCCCCTTCTTTTTCCTCCCTGGCCGTGCTGTCCAGGCGGATAAGCTCTTCGGCTTACCGCGCATTTTTCTGTAGTGCACTTGGTGCCTTTCAGGAAAAGTTTCTCCCCCTGCCTGCGGCACAACCTGCAAACTGCATCAGTATAGCGTGCCATAAATTATACTCTCCTTTTCTTCTTCGGACGACAACCGTTATGCGGTATAGGAGTCACATCTTTAATTAAAGTAATAACCAGGCCCGAAGCCTGCAGCGCCCGGATGGCGCTTTCCCGGCCAAAACCCGGTCCCTTTACGCGTACCTCTACGTCTTTAATGCCGATCTCTTTGGCTTTCCTGGCCGCATCTGCCGCGGCTATCTGGGCGGCAAAGGGCGTAGATTTTTTTGATCCGCTGTAACCAACGATCCCCGGAGCTGACCAAACCAGGACATTGCCCTGTTTGTCGGTGATCGTAATGATGGTATTATTAAAGCTCGCCTGGATGTGGGCAATGCCGGAACTTATTCCTCTGGCTATCTTCTTCTTTTTCGCCCTTTCTTTCGTCGCCATTAAATTCCTCGCCTTTCTTTTTTAAAATTTAAACGTTATTTAGCGGGCTTTGCTGATGCTTTCGCCGGTTCCGCTTTCTTTATGATGGCCTGGCTGCCCCTTCTGCTCGGGCCTTTTCTGGTCCGGGCATTGGTGCGCGTGCGCTGCCCCCTGGCCGGAAGCCCTTTTTTATGCCGCGAGCCTCTCCAGGAACCGATATCCATTAATCTTTTGATATTCTGGGCTATATCGCGGCGTAAATCTCCCTCCAGCTTGAGCCCGCTCTTTTGCAGGGTATTGGTGATCCGCGCTACTTCTTCTTCGCTTAAATCTTTAGCGCGCTTAGCGGGATCTATATTTATTTCTTTAAGGATCTTATTGGATAAAGCCCTGCCTATACCGTACAGGTAAGTCAGGGATATCTCGATCCTTTTTTCTTTAGGTATATCTACACCCAGCACCCTTGGCATTATCTTTCTCCTTTTTAACCTTGTCTTTGCTTATGCTTGGGGTTAGAACAGATCACCCTCACTACCCCGGCTCTTTTAACAACCTTGCACTTATCGCAGATCCTTCTTACCGACGCTTTTACTTTCATTTTATTTAACCCTGAATGTTATCCTGCCTCTGTTTAAGTCATAAGGAGAAAGCTCTAATTTCACTTTGTCTCCCGGTAAAATCCTTATAAAATTCATGCGCATCTTTCCTGATACGTGCGCCAATACGATATGGCTGTTCTCCAGCTCTACCTTGAACATCGCGTTAGGCAGGGCCTCAATGATCTTTCCTTCGGTTTCAATTAGTTCTTCTTTAGGCATAATCTATCTGGTTAAAATCTCAGGCCCCTTTTCGGTTATGGCTACCGTATGCTCAAAATGCGCTGACGGCAAGCCGTCTTTGGTAACCGCGGTCCAGCCGTTAGCTGAAATCTCGGCTTCCCATCCGCCCATATTGACCATCGGCTCGATAGCCAGGACCATTCCTTTCTCCAGGAGCAGTCCGTGATGCGGCTGGCCGAAGTTAGGTATCTCCGGGTCTTCGTGCAGGCTTGTTCCTATGCCATGCCCGACAAATTGCCGCACAACGGAAAATCCGTTTTTTTCAACCTGGCGCTGGATAGCTGCCGATATATCCAAAAGATGGTTGCCCGGCTTTGCTTCTTTGATCCCTTCAGCCAGTGCCTTGCGCGCAACCTCAATAAGCTTTTTTACCTTGGCCGGAACTACGCCCACCGGCAGGGTAACAGCCGCATCTGAGAAATAACCGTTATATTTTACCCCGACATCCAAACCGAGGATATCCCCGTTTTTCAATCTTCGCTCCGAGGGGATACCGTGCACGATCTCTTCGTTTATGGAAGTACAGACCGTCGCCGGGAAACCTTTATACCCTTTAAAAGCCGGCAGGGCATTCTGCTCCCGGATCAATTTTTCAGCCAGTTCATCGATCTCGCGGGTAAGCACGCCTTCCCGGACAAACTTCTCCAGCTGCCGCATCACCTGGCTCAAGATCTGCCCGGACTGCCTGATCAGCTGAAGATCCTTTTCAGACTTTAAAGGAATCATGCAAATTTTTTAGTAAGAGCAATTATTTCGTCCAGAACCGTATTTGCCTCGCCGTCTGCTGCCAGACGGAATAATTTATTTTGAGCCTGGTAATATTCTATGAGGCTGGAAACTTCGTTTTTATAGACCTCCAGCCGTTTCTTGATCGTTTCTTCCTTGTCGTCGGTCCTTTGAAAAAGCGCTGCCCCGCATTTGTCGCAAATACCTTTTTGCTTAGGAGGCATATTCGTAGCGTGAAAATTAGCCCCGCAGGAGCTGCAAACCAGGCGCCCCGCTAGCCTCTGAATAATCACTTGATCGCTGGAATCAAGATAGACGACCATATCTATTTCGATATTCTTCTGCTGGAATATCTCTTCCAGGGTCTTGGCCTGGGCATAATTGCGCGGGTAGCCATCCAGGATGAAACCGTTTTGAATGTCGCTTTGTGAAAACCTTTCCAGGAGCATCTTGCTCATCAGCTCATCCGGGACCAGAAGCCCGCGCTCCATAAAATCCTTGGCCTCTTTACCTAAAGCAGTGCCATCCTTGACATTCTGCCTTAGAATATCTCCCGTAGATATATGCGCTACCTGTAAACGTTCGGCTAATTTCTTGGCCTGTGTCCCTTTACCTGCGCCCGGAGGGCCCAATAAAACAATCCGCATTATCTTCTTCCCTTGATATGGCTGCCTTTAATAAAACCTTCGTAATGGTGCGTCAACAAATGCGACTCGATCTGCTTGAGCGTATCCAGCATGACTCCGACGATGATCAAAAGACCTGTGCCGCCGAAAAATGAGGCTACCAGGTACGGTACTTTCAGCCAGGCCATAATAAAATCCGGGAATATGGCGATAAAAACGATGAAAACCGCCCCGGCTAAAGTGATCCTGGTCATTACGTAATCCAGGAATTCCGCCGTGGGAGCGCCTGGCCTTATCCCGGGGATAAATCCTCCGTACTTCTTCATATTTTCCGAGAGGTCCTGGGGATTGAATACTATAGCGGTATAAAAATAACAAAAGAACATGATCAGTAACCCATAGGTTAACGTATAAAGCAGGTGGCCGCGGATCAAACTTTCGGCAAACCTCTGAAAACCCGGATTAGGGATAAATGACGCCAGGGTAGCCGGAAACA
>JBAZIT010000065.1:0-6734 GCA_041651675.1 Candidatus Omnitrophota bacterium
TCTTGGCCCGATAGATGACCCTGCCCGTTGCCAGATCTCTGGCCTCAAAAAAACCTTTTATCTTAAGGCTTATAGACGCTGTATCCCGGGTAATAGCCACCCGCACGGTTTGGCTGGCATAAGCGTCCAAAGCCAATAATACAAATAGAAAAGTAAAAATTACACGGATTTTTTTCATCGGTGAGAAAATAACCAGAATAACAGGGATAAGATTATGCTGATCAATATAGACGTTGCCAAAGGAAAGTAAAAGGTAAAGCTCTTTTTTTGAATAAGAAAATCTCCCGGTAATTTGCCCAGGAAGGGGATTTTCGGCATAAAAAATAGGAATAAACCGACGGCAATTAAGATAAACCCGAATAGAATCAGTAACTTCGCTATATCCTGCATTTTATTTCTTCCTGCTCTGCTCCCGTTCTATTTCAGAATATATACACCCACAGTACCTCTGGCAATACACGCCTTTGGCTTTGGCCTCGTTATGCGCCTTCCTGAAACCGGGGCGAAAATCCGCGTAATAAAATTCTACTCCCTCTTCCCGGGCAACTTCCTCGCCGATCTTCCGCAATAATCCCTGGTCCTGGTAAGGACTGACTAAAAGAGTGGTGGTAAAATATTTGATACCGGAATTTTTCGCAGCCTGGGCGGTTTTTTTAAGCCGCTCTCTCCAGCAGATAGAACACCTTGCCGGAGCTTCTTCTTTTAAATTAACCAGCCGAAAGAATTCCTGGGGGGAATATTCAGGATAAATGAATTCAATACCGGAGTTTAAAACTGCCAGGGCTTCTTTTCTTCTGAGGTATTCTGCCAAAGGATGGATATTAGGATTATAAAAGAACCCCGTAACCTTAAAACCTTCCTTGAGCAATACTTCTAAGGGGTAGACCAAACACGGCGCGCAGCAGGTATGCAGTAAAAGTTCCATCCCAGGCCCTTAAAATAATTCTTTTTGCTGCTCTTTGGTATATTTTTTAGCGAAGTGGTCAAACGCAAGTTTCGTAGCGGTGCGGCCGCGCGGGGTACGCTTGAGGTATCCGGCTTTTAAAAGATACGGCTCTACCGTATCGGCGATAGTATCCACTTCCTCGTTTAAGCTTGCGGCCAAGGACTCTACGCCTACGGGACCGCCGTTATAAGAATCGATAACCAGCGTTAATACTTTACGGTCAAGGCTGTCCAGCCCGGCTTTATCAATGCCCAGGTCATCCAGCGACTTAGCCGCCATTTCTAAGGTCACTTTTTTGGCTTTGGCTACCTGCGCGTAATCCCTGATGCGCCTGAGCAGCCGGTTGGCAATGCGCGGGGTGCCGCGGGCCCTCTGGGCTATCTGCGCAGCTGCCGCATCTTCCACAGCGATACCCAGGATCTCTGCCGAATGCTTGACTATTTTAGTCAGGTCTTCAATTTTATAGAAATCCAGGTTATAAAATATGCCGAACCTTCCCCGCAAGGGAGCGGCTAATAAACCGGTGCGCGTAGTCGCGCCCACCAGAGTAAAAGGCTTAAGATTGAATTTAATAGTCTTGGCGTACGGCCCTTTATCAATGACAAAATCTATCTGGAAACTCTCCATTGCCGGATACAGGAATTCTTCAACTACCTTGGAAAGGCGATGGATTTCGTCGATGAATAAGATATCCCCTTTTTCCAGGTTAGTCAGTATGCCGATCAGATCCCCGGCGCGCTCAATTGCCGGCCCGGAGGTAGCGGTGATCTTACAGCCCATTTCATGGGCGATAATATGCGATAAGGAAGTCTTGCCCAGGCCCGGAGGCCCGCTTAGTAAAACGTGCTCCAGCGGCTCTTTTCTCTGCTTAGCCGCCTGAATGGAAATCTTCAGGTTGTCCACGATCTCCTGGTGGCCGACAAATTCCGCGAATTTCTTCGGCCGCAGGGAAATATTTAAAACAACATCCTCTTCGGATTCCGTGGTATTGATTATATTGGGCGTTCCCTTAAGCAGGGCCTGCCTGGTCTCTTCGCTCATAAGGAATGATATTCTCCTTGTTCCTGATGATCTCTATCTCCTGGAACAGTTCGGACTGGCGCGCGGTGATCTCTTTCATACGGATCAGCTCCAATACCGCCAGGAAATTCACGATTATCTCCAACTTGTTTTTCGCCCGGCCAAAAATTTCGGAAAGCTTTACCTCGGATTTAACCAGGAGAAGATGGAGTATCTCATGCGTAGCCTCCTCCACCGTAAATTTATCTTTAACTACTTCGTAAAAAACTTCTTTAGGTATGTCCTTGAGCGCCTGGGAAAACGCGTTGATCAGGTCAAAAATGCTCGCCTCAAAATAAACATCTTTCTTCTCATCCGGGGCTTTTTCCGCTTCGCTCCTGGGCCGCTTAAAGACCTCGCGCTGGTCGGTTTCTTTCTGGCGCAGGTCCTGGGCTATCTCCTTAAATCTCTCATATTCCAAAAGCCGCCTGACCAGCTCTTCGCGCGGGTCTTCCTGCTGTTCCTCGGCAGAAACCCCTTCCTCCGCCGGCAGGAGCATCTTGGATTTGATCTGCATCAGGGTAGCCGACATTACCAGGAATTCCCCGGCGACATTTAGGTCCAACATCTGCATTAAATTCAAATACTGGAGATACTGTTCGGTAACTTTGGCGATGGGTATATCGTAGATATTCAGGTGGTCTTTTTTAACCAGGTAGAGCAGCAGGTCCAGCGGGCCTTCAAACATCTCTATTTTTATTTTATAACTCATAAATTTATTGCTTTACGCACTTCTTGCATTGTTGCGGAGGCAAAGCTGGCTGCTTTTTCAGCCCCCTTATCCAGTATCTTCTTCAAAGCCGCCTTATCCTTCAGCAGGTTTTCCCGCTTCGCCTGTATCGGCGCAAGCTTTTCAATAATGGCCGCCGCCAGCATCTTCTTGCACTCGGTACAGCCTTTGGTCGCATCCATGCACCAATCATATACCTCATCTTTTCTCTGCGGCAAAAATACGGAGTAATAGGAAAATACATTGCATACATCCGGATGGCCTTTATCGCTTAATTTGATCCTTTTAGGGTCAGTGAACATGGCAGAAACCTTACGGGTGATCACCTCGGGGGTATCGGAAAGATTGATGGTATTCAGGTAACTCTTGCTCATCTTGCGGCCGTCTAACCCTAAAAGCTTAGACGTCTTAGTTAAAATCGCATCCGGGGATGGAAAAATTTCTTTTTTGGCCAAATTATTAAAAAGCCTGGCAATCTCGCGGGTAAGCTCTAAATGCGGAAGCTGGTCCTGGCCCACAGGGACTTTATCGGCCTTATAAAGAAGGATATCTGCCGCCTGCAGCACCGGATACCCTAAAAATCCGTAGGTGTTCAAATTACGCGTCTTTACCTCGCGCATCTGTTCTTTATAGGTAGGACAGCGCTCCAGCAGCCCCAGCGGCGTAATACAGGAAAGGAGCACGTGCAACTCTGCGTGTTCCGGGATATGCGACTGGATGAAAACAGTAGATTTATCCGGATCAATCCCTGTACTTAACCAATCCACTACATTATCCAGTACATTCTCGGAAAGCTCGGCGGTATTCTCATATTCACTCATAAAAGCGTGCCAATCCGCGACCATAAAGAAACAATCGTATTCTTCCTGGAGCTTGACCCAGTTGTCCAAAGCGCCCACTAAATGGCCAAGGTGTAATTTCCCGGTCGGCCGCATCCCGCTAAGTATTCTTTTTTTCATAATCTCCTGGCTATCTTCTCTATTTCATAACCTTCAATAATATCGCCTTCCATCATCTGGTCAAAGCCGGCCAGGCTCATCCCGCATTCAAAGCCTTCGCCAACTTCGCGCACATCGTCCTTAAAACGTTTGAGCGAAGAGAGCTTGCCTTCAAATACGATCTGGCCGTTCCTGACCAGGTCAATCACGCAATTCCGGGTAAATTTGCCCTTAGTGACAAAACATCCGGCAACTACTCCCGAACGCGATAATTTAAACATCTTCCTGATCTCGGCCCGGCCCAGCAATGTTTTCTTTAACTTCGGCTCAAGCATGCCTTCAATGGCCGCTTTTATATCATTAGCCAGTTCATAGATAATATTATAGGTCCGGACATCTACGCCTTCCTTAGCCACTAATTCCTTGGCCAGCTCATCCATTGTTACGTTGAACCCGAGGATCAGGGCATTGGAAGCCACTGCCAGGATGACATCCGAGTTATTGATATTACCTACGCCGGCATGTATGAAATCTAACTTTATTTCAGAGACATTCAATTTATTCAGGGTCTCCTTGATCGCTTCCAGCGAACCCTGAACATCGGCTTTAATGATCAACTTCAATTCCTTGATCTTTCCTTCGAGGATCTGCGCGTGCAGGTCTTCTAAGGTTATATGCTTAAAAGATTTTATCTGCTGCTGTTTTTCTTTTTCCAGGCGCAAGGCCGCTATGCCTTTGGCCTGCTTCTCATCGGCGATAGCAAAGAACTGTTCTCCGGCCGCGGGCACTCCTGAGATACCCAACACCTCCACCGGAACCGACGGAGCAACACTGGTCACGGATTGGCCGTGGTCATTGAACATCGCGCGGATCTTACCGTAAAAATTCCCCACGATAATATTCTCATTTAAATGCAGGGTGCCGTTCTGCACCAGTAGTGTAGCTACGGGGCCGCGGCCTTTGGACATCTGGGCCTCGATAACTATGCCTTTAGCCAGGCGGTTAGGATTGGCCTTTAATTCCAGCATCTGCGCTTCCAAGAGGATCATCTCCAGCAGGTCATCAATACCCTGTCCGGTTTTTGCCGAAACCGGGACAGTGATGGTTTTACCGCCCCAGTCCTCGGGGTTCAACTCCAGCTTGGCTAATTGTTTTTTCAACCGGTCAATATCTGCTCCCGGCTTATCAACTTTATTCATGGCCACGATTATGGAGACGCCGGCTGCCCGGGCATGGTCAATAGCCTCCTGGGTCTGCGGCATTACTCCGTCATCCGCGGCAACGACCAGGACGACAATATCCGTAATACTTGCTCCGCGCGAACGCATGGCTGTAAAAGCCTCATGGCCCGGCGTATCCAGGAAAGTAATCTCTCCGTGAGGCAGGCGCACCCGGTAAGCTCCGATATGCTGGGTAATACCGCCGTGTTCCGATTCGGCAACTTTGGTTTTTCTTATGGCGTCTAATAAAGAAGTCTTGCCGTGGTCAACATGGCCCATAAAAGTAACAATAGGTGAGCGGGGCTTTAAATCTTTGGCCTCATCCTTAGCCTGATGCAGGCTTAAGGTCAATTCTTCTTCGTCTAACGCTTTTTTAATCTTACAATGATATTTTTCGCAGATCTTCGCTACTATTGCTTCTTCTAAAGTCTGGTTTATACCGGCCATTATCCGGGCATCCAGAAGGCTTTTAATAATGATAGAAGGTTTTTCCTGCAACTTGATTGCCAGGTCCTTCACCGTGATCGGAAGCTGAAGCTCTAGTTCTTTCAGTTCAACTGCCGGCGCAGCAGGCGCAACCTTAACTTCAGGTTTAATCTCAACTTTAGGAAGCGGCTTGGACGGATGAACCTCTGGCTTTGGCGGATGGACCACTGCTTTAGCTGCGTGCACCGCCGGCTTGGGTTCGTGTACTATTGGTTTAGGCGGATGCATCGCCGGCTTGGTCATATGCAGTTCCGGCTTGGGTGGATGAACCACAGGCTTAGGGTGGACAACCGGCTCTGCTTTAGGCGGCAGGTGCGTATGAACAACTGCTGTCTTTTTTTCAGCTGCAGCTGGTTTTTTTATTTTAGGAGGCGGCTTAGGAGCGGATTTTTTAACAACTGCCTTTACCGCTTTCTTGACTTTAGGTTTAGCTTCTTTCTTAACCGGTTTCTTTTCTTTTTTCAGTTTAACAAGCATAACCCCTTCTTCCTGATTTGATGAAACTATTTTTTACTTTTGGCCTGGGCAATCAGCTTCTCGGCCTTTTTCTCGCCGATGCCCCTGATCTGCGTTAAGCCTTCTACTTTTGCCGCCAGCAGCTCCGCCAGCGTATTTATCCCTGCTTCTTTTAAACTAGCCAGGGTCTTTTCTCCTATACCGGATAATTCTTCCAGTGAAACAACTGCTTTTTTCTTCTTTTCCTTCTTGGCTTTTTTCTCAACCACGGGAGCTTCTTCTGCGGCTGCTTTTTCTTCTTTGGCTTTGGCTTCTTCTTTAGCCACAGCCTCGGCTGCCGTAGCCTTGGTCCGGATATCCAGGTCCCAGCCGATAAGTTTAGAGGCCAGGCGCACATTCTGTCCGTGCTTGCCTATGGCCAAGGACAACTGGTCATCGTCAACAATAACCTCAGCCTTCTGATGCTCTTTATCCAGCTTGATCTCGGAAACCTTGGCCGGGGAAAGCGCGTTTTTAATATACTCGCGGATATCGTCGTTAAAACGCACGATGTCGATCTTCTCTCCGTAAACTTCGTTCACAATATTCCGGACGCGGTTGCCCCGCATGCCTACGCAGGCGCCTACTGAATCAACCTTGTCATTCTTAGAATAGACGGCGATCTTGGTGCGCTCTCCTGCCTGGCGGGAGATAGCCTTGATCTCCACGATCCCCTCATAGATCTCCGGGACCTCCAGTTCGAATAATTTCTTGACCAGGGCAGGATGCGTGCGCGAAAGAATGATCTGCGCGCCTTTAGAATCTTTCTTGACATCCAAAACATAAGCCCGGATACGCTGTCCCTGTTTAAATTCCTCTTTTGGCGACTGCTCGCGCTTAAGCAGGATACCTTCGGCCTT
>JBAZIT010000066.1:0-6683 GCA_041651675.1 Candidatus Omnitrophota bacterium
GTAGTGGATACAATAGGCTTTAAATACGGGCAGACGCCATTAACAGTGTCTGTGACCGGCGCTACGGCAAGCCTGGGATTTCCGTATCATGGCTGGAGCAAAGTTTTTAACGGAGGCGACGGCCAGATTTCCGTTAATCCTAGCGGCAGCGCTTATACGATGCAGCTGGATTTTTTAAGGACAAATACCGATACTAAATTTCTTGCCCGGCCAAAGATACTTACTCTGAATAATGAAACTGCCGAAGTCAAGATTGTTACTAATGAGGCTGTCGGCGTAACCAGCGTCCAGCAAGGCCAGGGCAGCTCTTCTTCAACAACCGGTTCAGCAGAAAGATACGAAACCGGTGTTTTGCTGAGAGTCACACCTCAGATCGACCTGGAAGCAGGGGAGGTTACTATGTTTGTTTATCCTGAGGTTACCGAAGCTGCGAGTACGGCGGTCTCTTTTACGAGTAACGGCCAGAATTTTACTTTCCGTAACCCGGAAACACGCAGCACCAAAAACATCGTCCGCGTGCGCGACGGAGAAACTATTGTCCTCGGAGGGTTGATTCGTAATCAACAGTCGATAGTTACCACTAAGCTGCCATTTTTGGGCGACATACCTGTTCTAGGAGCGTTATTCAGGCACAAAAATGAAAGCCCTAACATAGAGCGGGAGCTGCTGATTTTTATTACCCCGCGGATCATTAAGCATACAAAATCCGGAGCAACCCCGTTTAATAAAAAAGCCTCTCTTCCGTTAAGAGAGCAGACCCAGGCTATTGCGCTTACGCGGCAGCAGAGTATCAGCGCCTACTTGAATAATTTTGAGATCAAGCGCTAAAATACTTAATTAAATATGTTGAGTAAAGACAAATATCTGAAATTAGGCGAATTGCTGATTAAAGAAGGCTTGATCACCGAGGCCCAATTAGAGCAGGCAGTTGCTGCCCAACGCCAGGAAGGCGGCAGGCTGGGGGAAACGCTGATCAAGCTGGGCATGGTCAAAGAAGACCAGATGGTGGCGGTCTTAGGCAAGCAGCTGAATGTCCCGTATTTTTCTTTTGTTACCGGCATGCTTAAGCCGGCAATGGACCAGGGCCTGGAACGGCTTATCCCGCACGATTTTGCCATGAAGAATTCCGTTCTCCCTTTATCGCGGACTTTACGTTCTTTGACTGTGGCGATGTCCGATCCCCTGGACCTGATCCTCATTGATAATTTGGGGAGATTGACTAATTGCGAGATTAACGCGGTAATCGCTACCAAGTCGGATATCCTTAAGGCGATTGAGGGTTTTTACGGTAAATCCGCGATGTTAAAGCAGGCAGTGGAGGCCAGCTATGATGTCCCTTCAGCCGAGTTTTCTTCTGAGGCAGCATCAGCTGAAGGCGGAGCTGAACAGGAGCTGAGTTTAGATAAATTAGTTGCCCGGGCAGAAGAAGCGCCGGTAGTTAAATTAGTGGACTTGATTATCCGGCAGGCAATTGATGAGCGCGCTTCGGATATCCATATCGAACCGTTTAAGGATAAGATCTCCTTAAGATACCGCATTGACGGCAAATTATACGAGATACCTCCGCCGGCAAAACACCTGCACCTGCCGATCGTATCGCGCATTAAGATCTTATCCAAGCTGGACATTGCCGAGAAGCGCCTTCCGCAGGATGGCGCTTTTTTAGTACGCATCGGAGATAAGCCGATAGACATCCGCGTTTCTTCCATACCTACGATATACGGCGAAAAAGTAGCTATGCGCTTGCTCGACCGCAGCCAGGTAGTCCTGGACTTGAACCAGTTAGGCTTTGACCCCAAGCAGCTTGAGCTTATCCGTAAGAGTATCATTACGCCTTACGGCTTGATATTCCTGACCGGGCCGACCGGAAGCGGTAAAACCACTACTCTGTATGCTATATTAAATGAGATCAAGAGCCCCAGCAAGAACATTGTTACTATTGAAGACCCCGTTGAGTATAAATTAGAGGGGATTAACCAGGTCCAGATCAAACCCGAAATAGGCCTGACCTTTGCCGCAGCCTTGCGCAGTTTTTTAAGACAGGACCCGGATATAATGCTCGTCGGCGAGGTGCGCGACTTGGAGACTTCCCAGATATGCATCCGTTCTGCCCTCACCGGCCATCTGGTTCTAAGCACCTTGCACACTAATGACGCGCCTACGGCAGTAAGCCGGCTTATGGATATCGGGGTTGAACCTTACATGATCTCTTCTTCTTTGGTGTCGGTAATAGCCCAGCGCCTGGTAAGGAAATTATGCCCGGATTGTAAAGAGGCATATGAGGCAAATGCGGCAGAGCTCAAGAACGTGAAATTAAAAGCGGAATTAATTTACCGGGCTAAGGGCTGCGCAGCCTGCAATAATACCGGCTATAAAGGAAGAATGTGTATCTCTGAGATTATGATCACCAACGAAGAGATCAAGGGTTTGATCAGCCGGAAAGAGCCGCTGCATAAGATAAGGGAGGCGGCCAGGGCTAACGGAATGCAGACCCTGTATGAGTCCGCACTCAAGAAAGTAGAAGAAGGCTCGACTTCCATGGAAGACGCGCTTTTGATTACCTTAGGATCGGAATAATGCCTAAATATTATTATATTGCCAGGAATAAAACCGGGGCAAAGGTTAACGGTGTGGAAGAAGGCGTAAGCCAGGATGAGGTGGTCAGCCGGCTGCAGTCAAAAGATCTGCTGGTGGTGAAGATCAGCCTTGAGGATGGTAAAAGCTCTCCAGCTTCTTCTGACGCGCAGGCAGTATTCCAAAGTAAATTCAAGCCCAAGTATAACCGGATCACTTCCCAGGACCTTACCCTCTTTTGCCGCCAGTTAGCCACGCTTCTGGGTGCGGGCGTGACTATTTTAAAGAGCCTGGATATAATCTCCAACCAGGTTTCCAGCAGGCGCTTGCAAAGAGTAATTAAAGACCTGGAAAAGAATATGGAGGCAGGCTTAAGTTTCCATGAAGCTATGGCTAAGCACTCCAATATTTTTTCGGAATTCTGGATCCATCTGGTTGAAAGCGGCGAGGCCAGCGGGAACCTGGCAGTAGTCCTGTCGCGCTTGGCAGCTTATCTTGAAAGATACGGGGCTTTTAAAAAGAAGATCATCTCGGCCTTGATCTATCCGGCGATACTTTTAACTGCCGGCATAGCCGCGCTTTTGTTCATGACGATCAAAATAGTCCCGACCTTCGCTAATATATTCAGCGGTTTTAATATTAAGCTGCCTTTCTTGACTGTTGTCCTGGTTGAGACCAGCAAATTTATCCGGGGGTATTTTTTATTTATTATCGGCGCCTTGATCATAGGCTTTTGGCTGATCCGCAGGTATATTTCAACCAAGGAAGGCAGAAAGAAGTTTGAGGGGTTTCTTTTAAGAATGCCCGGTTTTGGGGAATTCTTCCGGACTTTAGTTATTGAGCGTTTCACTTCCGAAATGTCTACCCTGGTAGAGAGCGGAGTGCCCATACTTTATTCCCTGGAGATCTCTGAGCGCAGCGTGGACAATCTGGTCCTGGGGGATATTATACGCAATATCAAGGATGATGTGCGTGTAGGCAAGCCCCTGGGCCAAGCCTTAGAGAAAAGCAATTTCTTTGACCCGATGGCTGTGCAGATGATCAATATAGGCGAGGAGATAGGCGAATTATCCAATATGTTCAAACGCCTGGATACATTCTATCAGGAATACCTGGAAACCTTCCTGGCCCGCCTTATTTCCATGTTTGAACCTATAATGCTTGTTTTTATCGGGGCAGTGATCGGTATAATGGTCATCGGTATGTTCCTGCCTATATTTGAAATTTCGCAGATAGGCGGCAGATAAAAAAGCTTGTTTTTTTTAAAAATTGTATTAACATAAAGCTATATAGGGGAACGGTATAATTATTATAGAATTAAAAAAAGGAGGAAGTAATGCAGAAAAACACAAAAAGGGCCTTCACCTTAATCGAATTGATTATCGTGGTGGTTATCATCGGTATCCTGGCACTCGTAGCTATCCCGAGGTATTTCGCGAATATTGAAAAGGCCAGAAAAGCAGAGGCATATTCTACCATGCGTTCGATCAGGGAAGCAGTGCTTGGCTATTACGCGGCTAACGCGCTTTATCCCTCGGGCTTTCCGATCACGGTAACCATCGACGGGGACGCAGTTATGGTAGTGGCCCAGCCGATCTCCAACAGTTTTACTTACGCTTATAACTCTTCTTCTCTTGTTACGGCAACTCACGTGGCCGGCGCCTGCGATTACGGCATGAATATATCAACCGGCGCAACCAACGCCAGCGGCACAGGCTGTTCAGCTTAAGAAAAAGCAGGTTATTAGTATTTATTGATCAAAATATGCTTAAAAGAGGCGCGGCTTTTACGTTAGTAGAATTAATGATAGTGGTGGCGATTGTCGTCATCCTGTCGAGAGTCGGCCTGGTTAAGTATTACGGAGCCTTAGAAAAGGCGCGCTCCGCAGAAGCCTATTCAGTATTGGCAGATATTGCTTCTGCGGAGACCGGTTATTATACTGAGAATGACGTTTATACGACTAACTGGTCAAAGCTGGACAGGTATAATGCCGCGCCAAAGAGCGGCAATTTTAATTTTACAACAGCATTAGATACTGTGGCCAGCGGGTATGTCCAGGCCATAGCTACTAAGGGGACGGTAAATTATTATATGTGCGTGAACGGTGCGAATAAGAGCGCCAGTTCAGTGCCAGCATGTTCTTAATAAAATGAATAAAAATACCGGGTTTACTTTAGTAGAGCTTCTTTCGGTAGTCACTATTATTGTGACGCTCGTCCTGATAATGATCCCTAATTATAACAAAGCCAGGAACAGGGCGTTGAATAAGGAAGTCATCTTTAATCTTAAGCTTATTGCTGCGGCTGAACGCTTATACAAGATAGAACAAACAGCCTATTATCCTCCCCTAACCGGAACCCAGACCGGAGCTGCGACTTTAAATGCAGACCTCAAGCTTAAGTTGAATGAGAAGAACTGGTCGTATTCTGTGGATAAAGGAGTTACTACCGCTAATGTGACCACTGCTAAAGGTTCCCGGGGCGGGTGCGTATATACTATTGATAGCAGCAGTAATTTTACCGGAGAGCCTTCCAAGGGCGCAGGCTGCATATAAAATGCAGAAAAAAGATCCGGCCTTTACTTTAATTGAATTAACCCTGGTTATTGTAGTTGTAGTGTCGCTCGCCGCAATCGCCATGCCGCTCTATACCAAAACCAAGCAGAGGATGGTCCAGAAAGAAGGCCTGGTTAATCTTAAGCTTATTGCTACGGGAGAAATAGTCGGGAGGATGAGGCTGGGAGATTACGTAGATTGCAGTTGCAGCAGCGCAGCAACCTGTACCGGCGCTTCCGGCTGCAGCGCCTTGCTCAAAATAGTATTAAATACGCAGAATTGGTCGTATAGCGTAGCGACTGCCGGCAGCACCGGTTCCAAAACGGCTACCATCACCGCCGCGGCTAAAAACGGCAACTGCACTTATACCTTAACCAGCGCGGATTTTGATACTAAAGATTTTTCTTCGTCCGCAGGTTGCATTTAAAAAATACCCTTGAATAGAAAAGCGCTTAGCTTGCTGGAAATTATCATTTCAATGGTGATACTTGCCCTGGTCATCACCGGCCTGATCAATGTTTTTATCTCCGGCAGGGAACTCATTAAAGACAGCCGTTACCGGATGAGCGCGGGAGAAATAAGCAAGTTGTTTATTGACCCTCTGCAATATTATGTCCGGCAGGATACCTGGAATTCCAGCTGTTTCGGCACTAATTCGCTGGCGAACACGACTAACGGCAGTTATACCGCAAATTATACGATCAGTAATCTTTCCAATAATACTACTAATAATACTCTTAAGAAGGTAAAGACTATAGTTCAATGGGCGCCATAAAACACTCCCTTCTAAAAGCTGTTACTTTCATCGAGCTGATGATTTCCGTAGTTTTGCTGTCGGTTATAATTTTAGCTATTAACAATATTGAGGTTTTTAGCCGGCACCATCTTGTTTCTTCAGACCAGCGGGCTAAAGTTCAAAATGAGGTTTCGCGCTGCCTGGAGCATATTACCAAGACTGCGTCCAGTTCCATAGGAAATGAAGCAAGCTATGGTGCGAATACCACTGTCTATGTCAGCCCTAATTCCACCTATACCACTAATTTATCCTTTTTTACGGATACCAACGGCAATGGTTTGAGAAACCCGGGCGCAGGAGACTATTGGGTCAGGTATAATCTTAACACTACTAACTACAATCTTAGTTATTGCAGCCAATGCGCCAATGCGGCCTGCGCCTCATGTTCCGGAACTGAAGAGGTACTCGCTCAGGGCATAACAACGCTTTCGGCCAATAAAAACTTTTCCCAAGGTAATTTTATCAATATTACTGTTACTGGCTGCTGGAATCCTGCGAAGGCCTGTAACACATCCGACAATCCCAGTATTACCATGTCCACTACCCTCGCGCTGCCGTCACTGTCAACTAATTAAACACAACCGTCCTTTTTTATTGCGCAAAACGGTAAAGTATGTTAAATTCATCTTTCATGGGGCTGTAGCTCAGTTGGGAGAGCGCCTCGTTCGCAACGAGGAGGCCAGGAGTTCGATCCTCCTCAGCTCCACCAAAATCCAAGATAGCGCAGCATGAGAAATGTCCGTAAACCGTTTTTTAGTA
>JBAZIT010000067.1:0-6672 GCA_041651675.1 Candidatus Omnitrophota bacterium
ACCAGGTTTGAGCTTAATGATTTTATCCGGGAGCTGCCGGATAATATAATATTGGTTATGGATGAGGCCTACGACGCCTTTATTGATGTGGATGATTTTCCCCGGGCCCAGGATTACTTTAAGGATAAAAATATTATTATCCTGAAAACTTTTTCCAAGGCTTACGGCCTGGCCGGCTTAAGGATAGGGTATGCGATCGCCGATGCCGAATTGGCCGGCTATATGGAGCGGGTGAGGCAGCCGTTTAATATTAATTCTCTGGCCCAGGCAGGGGCGCTGGCCGCCCTGGAAGACAAGGAATTTTTGCGTAAAACCAGGTCTACGGTGCTGGAAGGCAAGAATTATCTTTATGATAACCTTAAAAAATTAGGCCTGGCCTATGTCCCGAGCGTAGCTAACTTTATCCTTGTTGATGTGGGCAGGGACAGCGTGGAATTCTTTAACAAGATGCTCAGGTTCGGGGTGATCGTGCGCGATATGAAGCAGTACGGCTTAAAAAATTTTATCCGGGTGACCATCGGCACAAAAAAAGAAAACGAAAGATTTATCAGGGTATTGAAAAAGATCCTCAGAGGGAAGGAGAAAACATGATCATTGTCTTAAGGCCTGACGCTACAGACGGGCAAATAGAACATATTATCGAGAAGGTAAAGAAATTAGGCTTGACCCCGCATGTCTCCAAAGGAACGGAACGCACGATCATCGGAGTGATCGGGCCGGAAGATGTATTACGGGTTACTCCGGTGGAAGTATTCCCCGGGGTAGAGAAAGTCATCCCGGTCCTGGCGCCTTACCGGCTGGTTTCGCGGGAGTTCCAATCCGAGCCTTCGGTTATTGACCTGGGAAAAGGCGTAAAAGTGGGCGGTAAGAAGATAACGGTTATGGCCGGCCCTTGCGCGATAGAGGATATGGATACTTTACGCAAGATCGCTGTTGACGCCAAGAAAGCCGGGGCAACGGTTTTACGCGGAGGCGCGTTCAAGCCGCGTACTTCGCCTTACAGCTTTCAAGGATTAGGCGAAGAAGGGCTTAAAATATTAAAGCAGGTAGGCGATGAGCTCAACCTGGTAACCGTGAGCGAAGTAATGGATACCCGGGATGTGGGGCTGGTGGCCGGCTATGTCGATGTCCTGCAGATCGGCGCGCGGAATATGCAGAATTTCAATCTCTTAAAGGAAGTAGGCCTGTCCAAGAAGCCGGTCTTATTAAAGCGGGGCCTGTCTTCAACGGTAAAAGAAATGCTCATGTCTGCCGAGTATATATTATCCGGCGGGAACTTCAATCTAATACTTTGCGAGCGCGGCATAAGGACTTTCGAAGATTCTACGCGGAATACCCTGGATATAAGCGCGGTGCCGGTAGTCAAGCAGCTTTCGCACCTGCCTATAATCGTGGACCCGTCGCACGCTGCGGGAAAATGGGGCTTAGTCGGCCCGTTAGCTAAGGCAGCGGTGGCTGTCGGTTCAGACGGGTTGATCATTGAAGTGCACAATGCGCCTGAAGAGGCAATGTCTGACGGCGCTCAATCTTTACTCCCGGCAAATTTCGCGAACCTGATGCAGGAGTTAAAAACTTTAGCTAAGTCTATAGGAAGAGAGATTTAATGTTTAATAAGGTTGCGGTCATCGGAACGGGATTAATCGGCGGCTCGCTGGCCCTGGCCATTAAAAGGCAGAAGCTGGCCAAAGAAGTGGTCGGAGTTGCCCGGCACCAAGCGAGCCTGGAGCTGGCCTTAAGGCGCAAGGTGATCGACCGGGGCGCGCTTGCGCTGGATATTATTAAGGGCGCAGACCTTTTAATCTTAGCAGCGCCGGTGGATACGATAATCACTCTAAGAAAGAGGATCCTTAAATTTGTAAGCCGGGACTGTATCGTTACTGACGTCGGAAGCACTAAAGAAAGTATAGTTTCTTTAGTGTCCGGGTGTTTCCCGAATTACCTGGGCAGTCATCCATTAGCCGGTTCAGAAAAGAGGGGCGTTCTGCACGCGCAGGCCGGCATCTTTAAAGGGACTTTGTGCATATTAACTCCTACCGTCAAAACACGGAGAGCGGCGATGGAAAAAATCCAGGCCTTATGGCAAAGAATAGGAGCAAAGGTTATCTGTTTATCTCCCAAGGAGCATGACCGGGTGTTGTCTTTTACCAGCCATCTTCCGCACGCCGTTGCTTTTTCGCTTATTGACAGTATTCCGGATGAGAGCTTAAAGTTTTCGGCCAGCGGGCTCAAAGACACTACGCGCATTGCTGCTTCCGATGCTTTACTCTGGCAGGGCATATTTTTAACTAACCGGAAGAATATGCTTAAAGCGATAACCGCTTTTGATAAAAAATTATCCCGAATAAAATCCGCGATCAGCAGGAATGATAAAAAGAAACTTACGGCTATTTTAGCTCTTGCGCAAAAGAAGAGAAACAGTTTAGGATGATTATTGCTATAGACGGACCCGCAGGGGCAGGTAAAAGCACGGTCGCCAGGTTAGTCGCTAAGTCGCTCAATTTCCTTTATATTGATACCGGTGCCATGTACCGGGCATTGACCTTAAAGGCCCTGGAGCAGGGCGTAGATATAAAGGACCCCCGGAAGGTAACCGAACTTGCTTCCCATACCGAAATCAGCCTGTTTAATGACCCTCAGGCTCCGCTGAAGGTATTACTGGACGGCCGCGATGTAACGCTGGATATCCGTCAACCGCGGATCACCCAGTTTGTTTCGGAAGTGGCTCAGATCAAAGAGGTGCGTCAAATTATGGTTGAATTGCAAAGAAAGCTGGGGAGCCAGGGTAATGCCGTGCTCGACGGCCGGGACATCGGCACAGTGGTCTTTCCGAACGCTCAAAAGAAATTTTATATTGACGCGGATTTCCGGGAACGGGTAAAGCGCAGGCATAAAGAATCAAATGGGCTGGGCCAGGGATTGGCCGTCGAGGATGTAGCCGCGGATTTAGCCAACCGTGACCGGATAGATTCCGGACGCGCGGTCGCGCCCCTTAGGCAGGCCGAAGATGCCATCTATGTGGATACGACAAAACTTAACATTGAGGAAGTAGTAAATAAAGTCCTGGGTTTGATCAATGGATAAATCGCTCATCCGCAACTTCAGTATTATCGCCCATATAGACCACGGTAAATCCACCCTGGCCGACCGTATTCTGGAGATAACCGGAGCGGTAGATAAGCGGCATAAAGGCACTCAGCTCCTTGACGATATGGATTTAGAGCGCGAGCGCGGCATTACTATCAAGGCCTCAATGGTCAGGTTGTTATATCACTCCAGAGACGGCAAAGACTATGTTTTGAATTTAATCGATACCCCGGGCCATGTGGATTTTACCTACGAGGTTTCTAAATCCCTGGCTGCCTGCGAAGGGGCAGTGCTGGTAGTCGATGCCAGTCAGGGGATAGAGGCGCAGACTGTAGCTAATTATTACTTGGCCTTGGAGAATAACCTGGAGGTTATTCCGGTGGTCAATAAAATAGACCTTGTTTCCATAGATCTGCCGAGAGTGAAAAAGCAGATCATCAGCGTCCTGGGTTTTAAAGAAGAAGATATAATCCCGGCTTCGGCAAAGGACGGGACCGGTGTCCAAGATATCCTGGAGAGGATAATCCAGGTTATCCCGGCGCCCAAAGGCGAAGAAGATCATCCTCTGAAGGCCCTGGTCTTTGATTGCCGTTTTGACGCCTATAAAGGCGTGGTAGTTTTTGTCCGGATCGCCGACGGTAATATTACGGCGCAAACCCAGCTTAAGATGATGCATTCAGGAGAAATCTATAAGATCGAAGAGCTGGGGGTGTTTCAAAACTTAAAATATTCAGCGGTAGATTCTCTAACTTGCGGGGAAGTAGGGTATTTTACGGCTAATATCCGCGAAGCCAGGGAGATCATTATCGGAGATACGATAACCGATGTTAAAAATCCCTGTGCGGATGTTTTTCCGGGATACCGCCAGCCCAAGCCCCTGGTCTTTTGCGGTATCTACCCGGTTAATCCCGGCGATTTTCCGGAGCTGCGCGACGCCATGGATAAATTAAAATTATCCGATGCCTCATTTGTTTTTGAACCGGAAAATTCGCAGTCTTTCGGGTCGGGTTTTCGCTGCGGTTTCCTCGGGCTCCTGCATATGGAGATAGTCCAGGAGCGCCTGGAGCGGGAATATAATTTAAATTTGATCCTGACTGTCCCGAATGTAGTCTACCGGGTGATTAAAAGCAGCGGAGAGGTATTGGATGTAGATACACCGGCGAAATTGCCCGCGGATCAGGAAATACGCCAAGCCCAGGAACCCTACGTCAGCCTGTTGATGATCATCCCCGTAGAATCGATAGAAGCGGTTTGCGATTTTACTAAATCCAGAAGAGGGGTGTTCCAGTCTAACGAATACCTGAGCGAAGACCGGGTTAAACTAACCTTCAGTATTCCGCTTTCCGAGATCATTGTGGATTTCTACGACCGGATGAAATCCTTGACTAAAGGTTACGGTTCGTTGGATTATGAGTTCAAGGATTATCTGCCTACCAAGCTGGTGAAACTGGATATACTCCTGAATGGGCAGATCTGCGATGCTTTTTCATCCCTGATGTGCAAGGACAGGGCCTATTCACGCGCTCATGCTTTAGTGGATAAGCTTAAAGAACTTATCCCGCGGCAGTTATTTGAAGTTTCGGTGCAGGCGGCTGTCGGCAGCCAGATTTTGGCTGCGCAGAAGATCCGTTCGGTCGGCAAGCACGTCACTGCCAAATGCTACGGCGGAGATATCACCCGTAAGCGTAAGTTGTGGGAAGAACAGAAAAAAGGCAAGAAACGCCTTAAGCAGTTCGGGAAGGTAGAGATCCCCCAGGAGGCATTTTTGGAGGTATTGAAAATATGACAAAAAAAAAGAAATCCGCCTTACGTGAATGGATCGAGGCAGCGCTCTTTGCGGCATTCCTGGCTTTTTGCATTATCCGCCCTTTCATAGTGCAGGCCTTTAAGATCCCTACCGGCTCAATGCGGCCCACGCTCATGGAGGGCGACCTGATCCTGGTGAATAAATTCATTTACGGGGCTAAAGTGCCTTTTACGGATTTGAGGCTGCCGGCGCTAAGACAGCCGCAAAGGGGGGATGTGGTTGTCTTTATCTATCCCGAAGATAAAAAGAAAGATTTTATCAAGAGATTAGTGGCTTTGCCGGGAGAAACAGTGGAGATAAAGAGCGGCACTATTTATGTTGACGGCAAAGCTTTATTAGAGCCTGTCTTTAACCAGCGTTATTATTACAACCGGGGAGATTTTGCCAAAGAGGAGGAAAAACTGGTCGTGCCTCAGGGCAGCTATTTTGTTTTAGGGGACAACTCCGGCTCTTCCCGGGACAGCCGCTACTGGGGATTTGTGCCGGCGGATAATATCCTGGGCCAGGCTATGGTCATTTACTGGCCGCCGCAACGCATAAGGATGGTCAAATGAATATTGCGAATAAAATCTCCACCTTCAGGATCCTGAGCGTTCCGTTTTTTATCGCCTCGCTGGCTTATTATTCGCCGCAGAGGAGCTATCTGAGGCTGGTCGCTTTAGGTATTTTTATCCTGGCGGCTGTTTCGGACGCTGCCGACGGCTATATGGCCAGAAAATCCCAACAGCAGTCTAAGGCCGGCCTGATTTTAGACCCGTTAGGAGATAAGCTGTTATTGATGAGCGCGTTTATCTGCCTGTGTGTTAACAGTAACCTGGCCCTGCGATTTCCGCTCTGGGTCATTTTAATCGTGATCAGCCGGGATGTGATCATTATTTTAGGCGCAGTGGTAGTTTATATAGTAAAACAAAGCATCAATATCATACCTACTCGCTGGGGTAAATTGACCACGCTTTTTCAGATGCTGGCGATCGTTTCGGTTTTATTGCAGCTGAAAATTTCTCCGCTCTTCTGGTGGCTGGCGGTTATTTTTACGGTTATTTCAGGAGCAGTTTACATAAACAGGGGGTTTGTCATACTTTATGCTTTGGACTCTTCTCGGAATAATCATTAGCTACCTGGCCGGTTCTATCCCTACTGCCTATATTTTCGGCCGGGTGATCAAAGGAACTGATATCCGTAAATTCGGCTCCGGCAATGTGGGGGCGACCAATGCCCTGAGGCTTTTAGGCAAGGGCTGGGGAGTAACTGTCCTGGCATTGGATATTCTGAAAGGTTTTCTGCCGGTAGTAATTTTACCGGGTGTTATCGGCAGCGCGGTTAATATCCCGCTGGAATCGTTTTATATACTTATCGGACTGGCCTGTATCTGCGGGCACAACTGGACCATCTTTTTAAATTTTAAGGGAGGTAAGGGAGTAGCGACAACCTTAGGCGTTTTACTGGGGCTTTCCGTCAAGATAGCCGGTTTAAAAATTATACTGGGATTAGCTGTTTTGATCTGGCTGGCGGTGTTTATTATCAGCCGGATCATTTCTTTATCCTCGGTATTAGCGGCTTTAAGCTTCCCATTCTTAGCGGTTTTATTCAGGCAATCCCACGGGCTTATCCTTATATTTACACTGTTAGCCGCATTTATTATTTTCCGCCACCGGTCCAATATCCAGCGCATCCTCAAGGGCCAAGAGCCTAAACTAAGCTTTAAAAAATAGCCTCCTTTTAATCTTAAGTTTCCGCTTAAGTTAAGAAACCGCTTTCTTTTTTGCCCCAGATAACCTTGA
>JBAZIT010000068.1:0-6654 GCA_041651675.1 Candidatus Omnitrophota bacterium
CAAAGATGCCAATAGCAACAGTTGGGCGAAATGTTCCAACTTCCAATTTCTCGCGATATAATACTTCGCGCGCGAGTTTTACATCATACTCGCGCGAGTCTCCAGTGATGCGCGCGCGATTTGCGAGCCAATAGTCATACAAGGTCTCGCGCAATGGATCATCGCCTCGATATGCGCGAATACGCTCGCGCTCAATGAAGTAGTCACTTATCAGGTTATATTTTTCATAGTCGCGCGCATGCAATGCCATGAGCATAGGCGCGCCGATTCGCGCGCGAGTTGAGACATATGCTCGCGCAAATCGCAAATCAATCGCGTTACTCATGTCAGGCGCGTTCGCGATAGTATATGATTTGTGCATAACAATGAAGCGCGGAACATAGTGCATAAGCGCGCGAAAGCGAGTACTTATTTGTTCGAGCATCGCGGGATCGCGATTCTTGTATGGGAAGTCATCAACAATATTAGTACTAGTCATTTCTATTACGAATAGTTGTTATATTGATTATGATTAAATCAAATATGTGTATCTCATAAGAATCGTCAGACAGACCAAAAAATAATACTTGTGTTCATACTTGGGCATATTATTCGCTATACTGGAATGCCTCAATTATGTCCTCATACATATGCTCGCGCGTATCGTGACAGTTGCGCGAGAGAACGAACAAGAACTGACTAATGCGCATAGATATAGGCAAATCCGCGCGCATCGCATCGATATAGTGATGATTGGCAGGAAGTGCTAACTGGCGCTCAATGTATGGGCATGTTGTCAGCATGGCAAAGTATGGCGAATCAGTCCAATTCGGAATAACAATGAATATGCGCGTTGGCTCGGTCGCGCGCGCAAGATCAGCAATACACTTTTTGACCATAGAAACCATCATCTTTTCAATAAAAGGCGGATTGAGCACCGATACACGATTAGAGAGCCCATTTGCCGGAACCGATTCGTCGAAGAACGAACCAACAGAGCCAAATGGCGCATCAATGTGTGGAAATATACTACAGTATGCGCGAATCGATGATAAAGTGTCGACGCGCGCGCCTGGCATCATGTAGCGCATCATCTGCGAGTTGAATGGCGAAGCAAATCCCTCGAATGTTGCGCCATACTTTTGGATCATGACGTCGTACGCGCGAGGTGGTATGCTTAGTTGTTGTCCGCGCGGTACAAGCGCGTCATAGCATAGCGCAGCCGTAGCTATGCAATCAATTACGCGCGGATCATTAGTCTCGCAACCTATGCGCGATGCGGCTATTGTTGCCATCATGGTTAGGCGCTCTGGCGAGAACTTGCGCGAGAAGCGCGCGAAACATACGAACCCGATATCAAGGCGTTCAGAGCATCTCGCGAGACTTCGCGAACTTACTAAAGTGTCGCGATCACGTTGTACATTCCCATGCATGCATGCATTAATCATTACGCGAGGTAACACGCCATCTACGTCGCGGTCTTGCCTATCGATTCTCTCGCATGTATTCACAATATGCGAAACTATTATTTGCGCATGTGTATCATCGACTGCGAGACCTTTCTCAACTAGTTCGGATTGCATCTTTTCAGTACTTTCGTTCGCATCTGATTGCATTGATATGTGCCATCGCTCAAGAATAGATAGCATCTCGCGAGTATCGCGCGCGTTCATGTATTCCTTGCGCGCGCGTACTGTTCCATCTGGCATAACGGCGAATCGCGTTATGAACTCAATCTGTCGATGCGAGCATAACCATTGTACATAAGAGTGTTCAAGTGTCGCGCGAGTATCAGTTAATGTTGATGCCATAAGTATGATCAAGAGTAGCTTTGTAGCCTTGCCTAGTTGTGTATATTGTTGTGCGCGATTCAATTATAGACGCGATTGAGCACGATGAAAAAATATGTATGAGTTTTATTTATGCTATGTGTGCTCATTACTTTTCGTGGTTCTCTTGAGCGTGCATGCGCGTACATAATTAGTCATCATCATTATCATCATATCGAAACGCTTCTATTATGTCTTCATACATATGTTCGCGCATATCATTGCAGTTGCGCGAGAGAACAAACAAGAATTTACTTGTTTGCATTGGAATGGGCGCATTCTCGCGCATTGTATCAACATAATAATGTTTGCGCGGAAGTGCTAGTTGGTGCTCAATGTATGCGCATGTTGTTAGCATGGTAAAGTATCGCGAATCGGACCAGTTTGGAACAATGATGAATATGCGAGTTGGCTTGGTCGCGCGCATAAGATCAGTTATGCATTTTTTGACCATGGCGATCAGCATTTTTTCGATAAATGGTGGATTGAGCACCGATACGCGATTGGATAACGTGTTTGCTGGTATCTCTTCATCAAAGAACGAACCGACAGAACCAAATGGCGCGTCAATGCGAGGGAATATGCTACAGTATGAGTATATTGCTTGTTGTTGCGCGCTAGGCGGCGTCATGTAGCGCATCATTTGCGAGTTGAATGGCGAAGCAAATCCCTCGAATGTTGCGCCATACCTCTGAATCATGATGTCATACGCGCGAGGTGGTATGCTTAGTTGTTGTCCGCGAGGTACAAGCGCATCATAAGATAGCGCGGCTGTTGTAATGCATTCGGTAACACATACATCATTAGTCTCGCCGCATGTATAAGCGCCATCAGGATTTTGAAGCTTCATATATGATGCGGCTAGCTTTGCCATCATAATCAAGCGCTCCGAAGAGTACTCGCGCGAAAAACATGCAAAACGCACAATCCCTTTATCATGCGCCATCCTACACTCTTCGCGCGCGCGATGATCAAAACGCGCCTTAATCATCACACTTGGTATGATGCAACTTACATCACTATATTGCGCATCAACTCTCTCGCGTACATTTGCGATTTGCGAGACTATCATTTGCGCGTGCGAGTCATCGATCGCAAGACCATTCTCAACTAGCTCGGACTGCATTTTTTCGGTACTCTTTTTCGCGTCCATTTGCATGGACATATGCCAACGCTCTAAGATAGACAACACATTACGCGAGTCGCGCGCACTCATATGTTTTTTGCGCGCGCAAATAGTCCCATCAGGCATGACCATCGACCGAGTTATAAACTCAATTTGATAGTGCGAACATAACCATTGTACATAGATACGTTCGAGACTTGCGCGCGTAACGCGTCGATCACGTTGGTCAGTTGTTGCCATAACTCTATGATGACTTGGTTTATTGAGTAATATGATTATACATAATTCAATTATTCGACATTCTGCGCGAATCAATATGATACAGCATCGCGCCCAAATATTGTTCCACTATTGTCTTCGCGCGAGTGTGCACATCTCGCACTTGCATCACTTGCGCGAATAATCTGCGCGCCATCGAGAATAGACGTTATGCCGAGTATCGCGCAACATGCGCAAACTACTCCATCAGACGTGAATATTATTGCATCGCGAACGCGCGCATCTATAACAAGTCCAAGATCTCCCCAATGCTTTGCAACTAATATGCAATAAGCGTACATCATTTCGCGCTCATTCTGGGGCGTAACAACATCGAATGCGCGAATAGGTCCATGCTCGCGAGAGTGTGCGCGTATTCGCGCAATAATGCGCGCGATAATGCGTTCCGTCTCGTTTGCAGGCGGAGAGCGCGCTATGATGACAGTTTCGCCAGGAAACGATTGCATTGCAAAGAAGCCTATTGATTGCTCGCGCGATACGCTCATATTCGCGCCTACTGCATCCGGCGCGACAAGCCCACACCCGCGAGTTGCTAATACGATCAAGCGATTAATACTTGCGCATGTAGAGTCGTAGCCTATTAAATCGCGCAAGTTTGCTACAATCGCCATATCATACGATGTTGTTGCCAAGTCGCGCGCATCCCGATGATTTGCGCAAAGTGATAGACTGAATATGCTTAGTCGATCCATGATTCGCGGAGGCATATCAATAGCGCGAGCAGTCGCGCGTAATCCTTCCATGGGCTCTAAGCCAATACATCGACCGCGCGCATCTTTGCAATATGCATCACTCGCGCCTCCGTCATACATTACTGACCAAGTGAGAATTGCGCGAGATGTGTCGCATTCAATGACTCGCGTGCGACCTTGCGCGCCACATGAATCTACAATAGTTCGCGCCATCGATACTGATGATAATGGCGTATCAGTAGTACTACTAGTACTAATAGTACTAGTACTAGTGCTACTAGCACCATATTCGCGCGTGATATTAGCAATCGCGCGTTTCACATCGACGATATGAAGTTCGCGCCCAACTACTCCTTGACTCCGCGTATTAGTTGCGCGCGTGTTTAGTACCATGATGCGCGCAGTGACTATGTCGCATAGTCGCGCCTTAGTCGCAAGATCTAACTGGTTGAGCGCGCAAATCCAATGAACAATCATTCCGACGATCAAGTTAATATGCGCGCTACTCGCGCCATCTATCTTCGCGTCATGCATGAAATCGAGGACTTGCGCGCATATGTAATCAATTGGCGCGCTACCACTGTCGTTTGTTCCTCGCAAATAAACTATTCTCTTGTTTGATCCCGCTCCAGCAATATTCTCGATAAATTGCATTATATTGAGCCCGATCAAGGAAAAAAATGATTATCAAGACTGTTAATATAAAAAACGTGCGATTCGATCAAATGGCAACATCCATCATTGTGATATTCGCGGCAATCTTATTCTTCTTCATTGTTATGTTAGGCGCATATATCATCTATTTGCGCGCATATGTGGGGTATCGCGAACATGGTCGCGCGACTCATGGTATGCGCGTACGTAGTGAGCCTATTCCCGATGAAGTGTATGATAGTTTGCATGATGACTAATAAATATGTATGCGCGCATATGCACGTACTAGGATAGGATACGTTATGAGTTTTTTTTGAATTTTATAGATCCTAGTAAAACCATATCTCATATATCATCTTAGTCATGTCATATATGCAAACATTTGTTCGACATGCTATTGAGTTTGTCCTTCCTGATCAGTTGCGCGCACTCGCTCATACATGTGGATTCGCGCGCGATCTTGTGATGCATCATTGTAAGACTATAGAGCGCGGCTATATCGATGGATGCCCAAATCAATCGACTATAGTGCGCATGCTTCGTTATTCTAGCTTAACGGGACTAATGTACAACGAGAGTAAGCGAACCGAGTTTCTGCATTTTGCATGTTCGAACTTTCAACTTGCATATGGTTTCGCATGTCACAACGACGATCTTGAGTTGCTGAAGTATATTGATAGTTCACGTCTTATACCATTGACGGACTTACATAGTGATATGTATTTGATCATAAATGCGACCCCACAACCAGATAGAAAAATTGCGCTATCGTTGTTTTGTAGTGAATTCCATAACTGCACACAGAGTTATCGGATTTTCGCGCATATGTGCAAAGAGCGTTTGAAAAACGTAGGTCCTGAGTCGTTTGTTTATTCCGATTCCGATTCGATTCAATATGATGTATTATCATGTCTTCTTATTTGTGCGATACGTAGTGACAGTATCCCATTAGCAGAGTATGTTATTAGTAGATACATGACTCGCGCGAAAAACTACTACATGGACAAGTATTTCACTTACGAGTCTGTGTATATCTCACCTCGGATGGTTGCTTATTTGAGTCAATGTAAGTGGTTTGCGAAAGTGTATGCAAAATACGCGACTCGTGACCAGTTTCATGATATGATAGATGAATTGCAAAACAGATCTGATGTAGTTTCTAGTGCATCCATGGCTGATCGTGTGGAGCAGAAGAACCTAATCACATTGATGATAGGCGCATTGATAAAAAGAAATGATCGTATCGTTAATCTATGTAGGTATCGTGTACCCAGAAACATGAACTACTATTATCCCTTAGTACTCTGTCCAGCATATACGATCAACATATTGTCATACAATATATCACAATATGTCACTAGAAAACACCTACAAGAATACAACTATAATTTCATGTCGCGCATGACATGGCATAGACTATTACCATTATATCGAGTGCAAAAGCAAATTTATGATTATTGCAATGATATATTCGCGTGCTCCGAAATGAGAACCAATATGACGGACTGTCATATGATCTATCCGCGAATTGACTATTCCAAGATTGGTCCAGCAAAATCACTTTACATGATCTGTCATATATTGGGCGTTGCATCTCATGATAATCAAATAGTTGGACCAGCATCGCGCGATCGTATGAACTATATTTATTCCGAGGCAATGAAGATGCGCGAGTCTCATGAGACTCAAGATGTAACCATAAATCGGATAATTTTTACGGCTGGATTACTATGCGCAAGTGTTGATATTATGCGTGAGTCGCGACATGTTGTGGACATGCGTTCTGATGAAGATCGTACTATTATGAATTTTGTGATGTCTCGCAGATATACGCGCATATATGATGCTGACCAAGTCCTCGCGTTCATAGGCGAATCCGGAGTGTTCCGCGATTACACGCATAAGATCATGAGTATGCATTCGATTGACGCGATTAGTGCTGTGATGCGCGGCATGAGTACGTGTGATCTTGTGATATTGCGCGACTATATTCGTCAATGTGTGAGCGTGGGTGCGAAAGTCATGGTGCGCAGGCGTGTTATTGCAAAGGTCATGTTGATCGAATGCATGGCGCGAGCAATCATGCGCAATCGCA
>JBAZIT010000069.1:0-6634 GCA_041651675.1 Candidatus Omnitrophota bacterium
GGGTAATGGGGATGAGTTATGCCGATGTTGACCGCATCGCTAAAATGATCCCGCCGGAACTGGACATGACGCTTAAAAAAGCGCTCGAGTCAGAACCAGAGTTGAATAATCTTTATAAGAATGACGCTGAAGTTACTAAGCTCATCAATACCGGCCTATCCCTGGAAGGGTTGAACCGCCACGCCTCAGTGCACGCTGCCGGAGTAGTTATTGCCGACAAACCGCTGCGCGAATACAGCCCGCTCTTTAAGACCAGCGACGATCAGATCACTACCGGATTCAGCATGGGTATCTTGGAGAAGATCGGCTTACTGAAAGTAGATTTCCTGGGGCTAAGGACGCTTACCGTAGTTGACCAGGCGGTGAAGATAATTAAAGAGACTCAAGGCAGGTCATTAAATATACAAAAGCTTCCTTTAGATGACCCGCAAACCTATAAGCTCCTGGGTTCGGCGCAGACAATGGGCGTGTTCCAGGTTGAAAGTTCGGGGATGCGCGACCTGCTGAAAAAACTCGAGCCTGAACGTTTTGAGGACCTGATCGCCTTACTCGCTTTGTACCGGCCCGGCCCGATTGGCTCAGGCATGTTAAATGACTTCATCAAACGTAAGCATAAGCTTGTCCCGATCAGATATGAACATCCTAAATTAGAGGATGTGTTGAAGGAAACTTACGGGATCATGGTCTACCAGGAACAGATCATGCAGATCGCTTCTTTATTAGCCGGCTTTAGCCTGGCCCAGGCAGATATCCTGCGCAAGGCGATGGGCAAAAAGATCCCGGAAGTTATGGAAAAACAAAGGAGCAATTTTCTCCATGGCTGCGTCAAGAACGGGATTAAAGAATCAACCGCAACCAAGATCTTCGATTTGATAGAATATTTTTCGGGGTATGGATTTAATAAATGTGTTACCGGCTCTACTGAAATTATAGATTCAGATACAGGGAAATCGGTTACCGTAGAAAAACTCTTTAATAATAGAGAAACCGCAAAATCCACCCTAAGCTGCGATGATAACCAGAAAATTGTAAAAACGCGGATAAAAGACGTGTTTTATAATGGGATCAAATCTGTGTATAAACTTAAAACTGCATTAGGAAGGGAGATTACCGCGACTTTCAACCATCCTATCCTTACTTTTAAGGGATGGAAGAATTTAGGAGACTTGGTTATTGGCGAACGGATCGGTTTGTGCAGGAGTGTCCCCGTAGAATTGAATTCAGATTTAGAGGAATATAAAATAATTACTTTGGCGGGCATACTTTCAGAAGGAAATACGTGCCATCCAAGCGGGATTTATTTCTATAATAACAATAAAATTCTTATAGATGATTTCGTAAAGAACGTGAGCGAATTTAATAATACCGTAGCTAAAATATATGAAAGAAGAGGGCGTTTTGAAGTATATGCTGGAACAGGCAAGGATACGAGGTTTTCTAAAAATTCATCCCCTTGGAATAAGGGCTATAGAAAAGAAAACTACGGAAAGGCTAGCGGCTTAATCGCTAATAAGAAATGCGGTGCCCGGATGTATGCAGAAGATCTAGGGGTAGCTTATAAAAAGGCGCCGGAAAAATTCATACCGGAAGAAATCTACTCCTTAAATGATACGGGGCTTGCGTTATTTTTAGGAAGGATTTGGTCGGGAGACGGCTTCCTGTTCTCCGGCACTAATTCTATACCGTTTTATGCTACATCTTCACGCAGGCTGGGCCAACAACTACAGGACCTTTTATTAAGGTTTGGGATTACCTCAAAATTAAAACAAAAAATATTTAAATACAAGTATAAAAATGTGTCTGATATAAAGGTCGGTTACGCCCTATACCTATTTGGCTATGAGAGCATAAATATATTCATCCGCCGCATCTGTCCGTTCATAATCGGGAAAGATAAACAGCTTAAAGAACTGCGTAATTATTATAAACTGGTTGCTCCTGCCATGGAATCTAAAGATACCCTGCCTGCCGAAGTGAGGGAAATCGTAAAACTTGAAAGGGAGAAATGCGGTTTAAGCTGGAAAGAAGTGGAGGAAAGATCCGGAATCTCTATGAAGGAATTTTACGGAGAAGCTAAAGCGCATAAGAAAGGTTTTAGAAGAGAGACAATAATGCGATTAGCAAGATTCTTTGAATCAGATCAGCTCTTAAGGCTAGCCAAGGCAGATGTTGTTTGGGACAGGGTCTTATCCGTAGAATATGCGGGAAGGGAGAAGACTTACGATCTTGAAATCGAAGGAATACATAATTTTATTGCCAACGGAATTATAGTTCACAATTCTCATTCCACGGCCTACGCGCTTATTTCTTACCGCACCGCTTATTTAAAAGCGAACTATCCGGTGGAATTCATGACCGCGTTACTCACTTCTGAACGCGACAATACGGATAAAATAGTCGAATATGTGAACGAGGCCGAACGTATGGGCCTGGTTGTCCTGCCCCCGGATATCAATGAAAGCGGCGCCCTATTCAAGGTAGTAGACAGTAAGACGATCCGCTTCGGCATGCTGGCGATCAAAAACGTCGGGCATGGAGCCGTAGAATCCATTATTGAAGTAAGAAACAAATCCGGTAAATTCAGTTCTCTGGAAGACCTTTGCCAGTCTATTGACCTGCGCCTGGTTAACCGCAAGGTCCTGGAGAGCCTGATAAAATGCGGGGCCCTGGATACTTTTAAGATGGCCAGGGCCAAGATGTTCGCCGCGCTGGATATGATCCTGGATTCGGCTTCGCGTAAACAGAAAGAAAAAGCCAAGGGCCAGCTTTCTTTCTTTGACCAGGGCTTATCCGCCAACGGCTTCGAGCATACCGCCAATAATATGCCCGAGGTCAAGGAATGGCCCGAGCCGCAGCTACTGGCTTTTGAAAAAGATATGCTCGGTTTTTACGTCAGCGGCCATCCCCTGGCCCGTTATGCCCGGCAATTAAAACGCTTTACCTCCTCGTCAATAGACGCCCTGCATCAGCATAAAGATGAAGACGAAGTAAAGATCGTCGGACTGATCGCTAAGATCAAACATACGGTCACCCGGGCCAAACAGGAAAAGATGGCTATTTTAAAATTAGAAGACCTGACTGGTTCCGTAGAATTGCTGGTTTTCCCGCGTTCATTCCAGAAAGTATCGCGTTACATCCAGCCAAACAGTGTTGTGCTGGTAAAAGGCACGCTCAACTTGAAAGAAGATACCCCGAAGATAATCGTGAATGACCTTTTTCCGTTTGAGGAGATCTATAAACTGATCACGGCAATGAGCATTAACCTCTCGGGCTTAAGGGAAAATGTCTTTGAGAGCTTAAAAGACTCGCTGGCTGCCTCGCGCGGGAATATCCCGATCTACCTGAATTTAGACACACCGGCTAAATCCAAAGTCCAGTTAGTGGTAGGGGAGGGATACTACGTATCGCCCTCTGAAAAACTGATCAAGGAGATTGAAGATCTTTTAGGAGCAGAGCGCCTGTCTTTGGTAGTATAAGAATTTGGCTTGACATCGTAACTTTTTGCTGTTATTATACTTAGAAAATAAGCTCAGCTGCTGACGGCAGTCAGGGCAGGCAGCCAGGGAGGGCAAGAAAAATGACTAAAAAAGATATTATTTTAAAAGTAGCTGATCAAACCGGCTTAAAACAGATAGATGTCAAACTGGTCATTCAGAAAGCCTTTGACTGCATAGTCGAAGCTTTAGTCAGAGGGGAAAAGATAGAACTGCGCAATTTCGGGGTTTTTAAGGTTAAACAAAGAAAGAGCCGCACAGGTAGGAATCCACGCACCAATCAAATTATCCCTGTCCCGCCGAGAAAAGTAGTAGTCTTTAAATCCGGCTTAGAGATGAAACAAAAGGTGAAATAACCCTTAAAATATTCACATACCGTATAAATGTTTAAGAAAGTATCCGGGACAAAAGATATCCTGCCGGAGGAAGCAGTTCTCTGGCAGCGCTTAGAAGAAATCAGCCGCCATACCTTTTCTTTATATAATTTCAAAGAGGTCCGGCCTCCCTTAATCGAAGAAGCAGCCTTATTCAACCGCTCCCTGGGTGAAAGCACCGAAATCGTCCAGAAACAGATGTTCCTGGTCAATAATAAGGATGAAATATACGCCTTGAGGCCGGAAGGCACAGCCTCGATTGTGCGGGCTTATATCGAAAATAATCTCAATAAAACAAACGGATTTGTAAAGTTATATTATATCGGCCCGATGTTCCGGCTGGAGCGCCCGCAAAAAGGGCGCTTAAGGCAATTTCATCATATCGGGTGCGAGGCAATCGGCTCGCCAGACTCCGGGCTGGACATTGAGATCATCGCTTTAGCCGATAATCTATTACGTAACTTTTCCATAGAAGGTTATACGATCAAGATCAACAGCCTGGGCTGCCAGCCGGATAAGAAGAAACTGGTCGATTCCCTGCGCCAGGGCCTGAAAGCAAAACTGGGAAAACTCTGTCCCGAATGCGTAAACCGGCTTGAAACTAACCCCTTACGAATATTGGATTGCAAGAACGACGCCTGTAAAGAAGTAGTTGCGGGATTAAATATCTCCTCTGCTTGTCTTTGCCCGGATTGCCGGGAACACTTTAATAAAGTTAAGGCCGGCCTGGATTTCTTAAAGATAAGCTACCAGGTTAACCCTCAGCTTGTGCGCGGCCTGGATTATTATACGGGCACTGTCTTTGAAATAACTCAAAAAGACCTGGGCAGCCAGGATGCTATCGGCGCAGGAGGAAGGTACAATAATTTAGTCCAGGAATTAGGCGGAGAGCAGGCCGGAGCAATCGGTTTTGCCTTTGGCGTAGAAAGACTGATGCTGGCTCAGGACAAAAATATTAATATTCCGGATAAGAACCTGGCCTACTTAATAACCTTAGGCGAACCTGCGAAATTGGAAGGGCTCCGGATATTGGATGAATTACGCAGGAATAATGTGCCTTGCGATACTAATTACGAGGATAAATCCTTAAAAGGGGCGATGCGCAAGGCCAATGACCTGAATAGCCGCCTGGTCCTAATCATCGGAGACAATGAGATTGAAAAAGGAACAATTACCTTGAAAGATATGCGTTCAGGAGAACAGAAGGAAGTTAAAATAAACGATATTCTAAAGGAAATCAGATGCTAAGGACGCACAGCTGCGGGGAATTGACTGCCGGAGATTTAAATAAGGAGGTTGTGCTCTGCGGCTGGGTAGCCAGAAGGCGCGACCACGGTAAGCTTATCTTTATTGATGTCCGGGACAGGAGCGGCTTTACGCAGATAGTTTTTATTCCTAAAGAATCCGGGGAGGCCTATAAAGCAGCGCAGGAGTTAAGAAATGAATTCGTTATTAGAATAACCGGCAAAGTCAATAAACGCCCCACGGGCACCATCAACCCTAAGTTAAAAACCGGGGAAGTAGAAGTCCTGGTCAGCGGCCTGGAGATCTTAAACCCCAGCGCCAATCCTCCTTTTGAGATAGAGGAGGATTTGGTTGTGACTGAAGAGAGCAGGCTTAAATACCGCTACCTGGATTTAAGGCGGCAAAAGGCGCTGAACAACCTTTTATTGAGAAATAACCTTTATAAAATTATCCGCCTTTATTTAGATACCCAGGGTTTTATTGAATGCGAGACGCCGATCCTGACTAAATCCACTCCTGAAGGCGCGCGCGATTACCTGGTCCCGTCGCGGCTTAATCCCGGGCAATTTTACGCCCTTCCGCAGTCGCCGCAATTATTCAAGCAGATCTTAATGGTTGCCGGGATAGAGCGGTATTACCAGGTCGCCAAGTGCTTCCGCGATGAAGACCTGCGGGCTGACCGCCAGCCGGAATTTACCCAACTAGACCTGGAGATGTCGTTTATCAGCGAAGAAGATGTCTACGCTATAATCGAAACGCTGATGTTCCGCATATTCAAGGAACTCAAAGGAGTGGAATTAAAAATTCCTTTTCCGCGCATTACCTTCAGCGAATCGCAGGAGAAATATAAAACGGATAAACCGGATCTGCGTAAGGACTTTAATACCGAGTTTGCCTTTGCCTGGGTAACCGATTTCCCTCTTTTTAAATTCAACGCCGAAGAAAAACGCTGGGAGAGCGAGCATCATCCTTTTACTGCTCCGGCACAAAGCGGCCTGGCGGAGCTGGAGAAATCTCCGGACAAAGTTAAATCACGCTCTTACGACCTGGTTTTAAACGGCGTAGAATTAGGCTCCGGATCGATCAGGATCCACAACCAGGAATTACAGGAAAAGATCTTTAAAATTATCGGTATAGGCAAAGAGGAAGCGGCTAAACGTTTTGGTTTTCTCCTGGAGGCCTTTCAATTCGGCGCCCCGCCCCACGGCGGTTTTGCCTTTGGCATCGACAGGCTGTTAAGCATTTTAGCCGGTGAAACAAGCATAAGGGAAGTAATTACTTTTCCCAAAACGAGCGCAGGGGTTTGCCCGTTAACCGGCGCGCCTTCGGACGTAGATGAAAAACAATTAAAAGAATTAAATTTAACCGTCAAGAAAGGGAGGATACAGAAATGAAGAATAAAAATGTGTTCGGTTTTTTAACCTTAGCCTCTGTTCTAATCCTGTCCGGCTGCGTTGCCCGGACCTACTCCATGACTAAAGACAGGGTGGACCAGAGCTTAGAGAGCGGTAACCGCGGATA
>JBAZIT010000070.1:0-6606 GCA_041651675.1 Candidatus Omnitrophota bacterium
AAGTCAACCAGCGTGCGCACAATATTATCCGCCCTGGCGACATTTTCCCGGATCATCCGTAAAATATCCTTTTCTGCTTCCGGCACTTTATCTGCCAGGTAATCTACCGATTGCATTATGGTCGCCAGGGGATTCTTGACCTCATGGGCCACGCCGCTGGCTAACTGGCCGACAGCATTTAATTTTTCCGCTTGGATGAGCTGGTCCTGTGTTTCTTGCAGTTTAGTGTAGGCCTGTTCCAACATCAGCTTGCGGTTAAAGCTTTCCAGGATTACCCGGGCAATCTCTCCGAATTCGTCTCCCCTTCTTTTCATGCGCGATAAATAGCTTTCCGTTTCAGTGCTTAAAGCCAGGGATATGTAGCGTAAAGGTAGATAAACCCAGAAGAGATAAAGTATGAAAATTATCAGGGAGGAGGAGGCAGCAAAAAGAAACAACAGGAAGTATCTCTGTCGCATCTGTTGGTTAAAAGCTTTGATATCTTCCGAACTGATCACTACATAGGTATGAGCCAGGGTTGCTCCGTCGAAGTCTTTTAGGGGCCTGGAGAAAGCCAGAGTTTCCTGTTTCAGGCTTAAGGATGAGGGTTCCTGGAACTCTCTGTTTTCCAGCGTAATCCTGCTTTGGGTCAGGTCCTCTAACTGTTGCAGGTAGTTTTTATCCCATAGCCTTACAGCAAAGAGGTACCCTTGGGCAGGCGTTTTTCTTGCTTCGTCGCTGGTGGGCACAATTATTGCTCCCCGCACTTCCGCGATCCCCAGCGGCGTAGAAGTAAAAAAGTGGCGTAAGGGCGAATCAAGGAATATATTTTTTATTTCCAGGGGGGGGAGAGGGGGAGGGGCAAGGACTTTTTTATCCGGATCGGTTATCTTATAAAATAAGACGCCTTTCTTATCGTAGATGAAGATCGCGTCTGTTTTATAGGTCGCAAGAGCGGCGTCCAAATTTTCTTTTGCCCAACGGGGATCCCTGGATTTAGTAAAACTTACCATTTCATCCCAGTAAGTATAGTCAATAGCCAGAGTAGCGAGGGCCTCTCCTTTGAGCTTGAGGATCTTGTTAAAGAGCAGCTGTTTTTCCTGTTTCTTCTCTTCGATAAAGAGCAGGAGCTGTTTTCTTTCGAGCTGGCCCTGAAAATAAACCGCGGATATAAAAAGAGTAATGCCCAGGCACAACTCGATAAAAATTTTCGTCCTTATCTTCATAGCCGGGCCTTTATTTTTTTACATTGGCATCTATGCAGGCGACGAGCTCTTTTATGCCTACAGGCTTAGCAATAAACACGTGGCCGCCGATATGGCCTTTGTTGGAGGAGGCGATTTCTTCTTTAGTGACTGTTGCGGTCAGGAATACTACAGGGGTGCCTTTGGCTTCTTCATCCTCTTCGATCTGGTGAGCTATTTCGCCGCCGTCAACTACCGGCATCATAATATCCAGAAGCACCAGGTCCGGCTTAAACGCCCTTATAGTATCCAGGGCCGCAGAGGAATTATTCTCTATACGGACTTCATATTTGCCGAAGGCATCCAGGTTAAGCTTTAAAACCCTCGTAAAATCCACTTCGTCGTCAACGATAAGGATCTTCTTTTTCCCCATAGTCTCTTCTATTTCTAGCAGTTAGGTGAGGTGGATGTCAAAGATTGTGCGGAAGGAGGGAGTTGAACCCTCAAGGGTTACCCCACACGCTTCTGAGACGTGCGCGTATGCCATTCCGCCACTTCCGCAAAATTGCATTCAGTATAGCTTACCTGCTTAATTCTGTCAAATATAAAAGAATTGCCGGCATTAATTTTTGCTGTTATAATATAAATCTTAACTTAAGGAGTTACTATGCCTTTAGAACATTTCAGGATAACCGGTTTAGCCGTAGCCCAGATCTTCCTTCTGGCTGGGTTAGGATACTTTTTGGTCAGGCGGGGGTTCCTGGTGAGCGCAGGCGTGAATTCCATAAGCAGCCTGGTTATGGATGTTACTTTGCCGGCGCTTATCTTTTGTCAATTGATCCGGGATTTTTCTTTTCAAGCATTTTCTAACTGGTGGATTTTCCCTCTTTTGAGTATTCTGGTCACGCTTAGCGGCCTCCTTATAGGTTTTTTGTTCGCGTTCTTTATTCAGGGAGAACAGCGTAAGCTGCAATTCATCAGCCTGGTGGGTTTCCAGAATTCAGGGTATCTTCCCCTGGCCCTGACAGCGGCGTTACTTTCGCGCGAGTCATTGGGGATAATGTTTATCTACATATTCTTGTTTCTTGCGGGGTTTAATTTAGTCATGTTTTCCTTCGGCGTGCACATATTGAATTTCCATAAAGAGAAAAAATTCAACTGGCTTGACTTTTTAAGCGCGCCGGTCGTAGTGACATTGGCCAGCCTGGCAATTATATTTTTCGGCCTGCGTAAATTCGTGCCGGGTGCCGTGATCAAGCCGTTGTTGATGCTGGGAGAAAGCACCCTTCCCCTGGCGATGCTGGTTGTGGGCGCGGGACTGGCAGAGATAAGCTTTAAGCATATTGATAAAAAAGCGGTCTCCCTGTTAATATTAGCTAAAATGCTTATCCTGCCTGCCCTGGGTTTAGGGCTGGTTATTCTTTTTAAGCTGCCCGGGTTAATCGGCCTGCTTATTATTATCCAATTGGCGATGCCTTCGGCAGTGACTCTTTCAACCATCCTCAGAAGCTCTAAAAAAGAGGATCTCCTGGTCAGCCAGGGAATACTCCTGACGCACCTGGCGGGCATTATTACTATTCCGCTGTTTTTAATTTTATATTTTAGCCGGATTATGCTAAAATGAGTAAAATTATCGCCTCCAACCATAAGGGATACCGGGATTACGCGGTTATCGAGAGTTTTGAGTGCGGCATCGAATTAAAAGGGGGCGAAGTAAAGTCGGTAAGGCAGGGCAAGGTTAATTTGAACGACAGCTTTGCCCGCGTGGAAGCCGGAGAGCTGTTCTTATATAACACGCATATAAATCCTTATGCCGAAGCCAGTTACATGAATGTTGAACCGGCGAGGAAAAGAAAGCTGCTCCTGCATAAGAACCAGATAGCGAAGTTGGAAGGCAAGCTCACGCAAAAAGGCCTTACCCTTATACCTTTAAAGATTTATTTTAATCCCCGGGGATTCGTGAAGATCGAACTTGCCCTTGGTAAAGGCAAGAAGCTCTATGACAAAAGGGATGATATCAAGCGCCGGGAGACTGATATAGCGATGCGCCGGGCGCTGAGGCGCAGAAGATAAAACAGGGGGTGAATTGGGCTCGACTTAGGCCGTCGGGTAAAAGCAGCATGTCGCGGACGCATGGTTAGCCGCGTTAATAATCCGTGCACAATACAAACGCAAACAACCGTTTGTTCAGTGCTAAGCCAATGATGGTAACCCCATCATTTGCTGGCATGCCAGTCTTCGCTAACTAAATTAGCGAAGCCTCTATCCATCCAGCCTACGGGATGAAATAGAGACCTAAGTAGGATAGTCCCGCTATTTCGCCTTTGTAGACGGGATGAAACATCTAAAGGCTGCGGCTTGCAAATCCTGCCCCGTGGGAGTTGCAAGAGTAAGTTTAAAATTCGGGACTAAACATGTAGCGGCTTTTATCAGATTGTTTAAGGACGCCGGTTCGATTCCGGCCACCTCCACCAAAGTCATGAAAATAAAAAATCGCCTGATCCTGATCATCGTAGCTTTCGCGGTCACGCTTTCCTTAAGCGGCTGCGTTACCGCTCCGCTGCGGGAAACTTTCCCCACTTACACGATAAAGGGCGCGACTTATTACCCCCTGGTTGCCTTGTGTGAGGCCAAAGGGATCAATTGGCGGTATGACACTTTTACCAGGGTGGTTACTTTAGATAAGGGGGCGCATCGTATAAGCCTCAAGGCCGGCGACAACCTGGTTTTAGTTGACCAGCGGGCCATCCTGCTTAATTATCCCGTGGATATTCATGCCGGAACAATAGTTGTACCGGTAAAATTCAAGGAACAGGTCGTTGATGTTTTATTCAAAGAAGCAGGGCCTTCTATCGGCCGGCCGGTTGCTTTCCCTGTTTCCCGGGTCATCAAAAAAGCAGTTGTCGATGCCGGACATGGCGGCAATGACCCCGGAGCAATAGGCCGGACAGGGCTGAGGGAGAAAGACGTTAACCTGGATATAGCCAAGAGGCTGGCTATTCTTTTACGCGCTGAAGGCGTAGAGGCGGTCATCACCCGCAGCAGCGACAGGTTTATTCCTTTGGATACCCGGGTCAGGATCAGTAATAGCTCAGGAGCAGATATTTTTGTGAGCATTCACTCCAACGCTAACCGCGTAAGGAGCCTGAATGGTTTTGAGATCTATTATGTAGCTGTCAACCGCAATGATTCCAAAAACGCTCTTTCTTCTGCCAGGAATGTGGATTTAGAACTGGATGACGCTTCATTCGCGAGTAATTCGCTGGTACTGAAAGCCATACTTTGGGATATGCTGCATACCGATGACCGGACAGAGTCAATACACTTGGCTCGCTCTATCTGCAGGGCAGTGGATAATAACCTGGATGTCCGGGTGATCGGCGCTAAAGAAGCACGCTATGAAGTTTTACGCGGGGCGCGTATGCCGGCAGTACTGGTTGAAACCGGCTTCTTGTCCAATTATAATGAAGAACGGATGTTAAAAAATAGTTACTACCGCCAGAAGATGGCCGAGAGTATAATGGATGGCATACGCGATTATGCTCAAGGGTTAGCGTCAGCGGAGGCTTCTTAAAAAATGAAACCCATCGGAGTATTTGATTCAGGTGTCGGCGGATTAACCGTAGTCAAGGAATTGCTGCGCCAGCTTCCCCATGAAGATATTGTTTATTTCGGGGATACGGCGCGCGTGCCTTACGGCATCAAATCCAGGGAAACAGTGATCCGTTTTTCCATTGAAAATATCCTCTTTCTGCTTAAGCACGAAGTTAAGTTCATCTGCGTCGCCTGTAATACCGTCTCCAGCTTCGCTCTTCCCGAGATCAAGAACCACTTTAAGATCCCCATCGTGGGAGTGATCACGCCGGGTGCGCGGGAAGCAGTCTATGCCACGCGGAATAAACGCGTAGGCGTAATCGGCACTAAGGGCACGATCAAGAGCCGCGCTTATGAAAATGAGATCAAGCAGCTTGACCCCAAGGTCAAGGTAACCGCGGCGGCCTGTCCTTTATTTGTGCCTTTTGTGGAAGAGGGATGGCTAAGCGGTAATGTGGTGAAGAGCGTGGTTAAATATTATTTAAAGCCTTTGAAGAAGGCGGGCGTAGATACGCTCATCTTAGGCTGCACGCATTATCCCCTGCTCAAAAAATTGATCAAGGATGAGATGGGCCGGAGCGTTACTCTGATCGATTCGGCCAAGCAGGTAGCTATCGAGGTAAATAATATTTTAGCCAGCGAAGGGCTTTTACATAAAGAAGGAAAAGGGAAGCCTGCCTGTCCGGCAGGCAGGCATAAATTTTTTGTCAGCGATAATCCTGAATGGTTCAGCAATCTGGCGGAGAGATTTTTAGGCCGGCCGGTAAGAAACGTCAAGAGGGTGAACAATGTATAAAATAAAAATAGAAGGAGATTTCAGTTCGGCGCATAACTTAAGAGGGTACAAGGGCAAGTGCGAAGAGCTGCACGGCCACAACTGGAAAGTAGAGGTGGCCGTGGCCGGCTCTAAGCTGGATAAGATCGGCATGGTTATGGATTTTAAATGCTTAAAAGAAAAATTGCAGGCTATCCTGGAAAGATTAGACCACAAATATCTGAACAATATCGCTTATTTTAAAAAGGTAAACCCGACTTCCGAAAATATCGCCAGGTATATTTACGATAACCTGAAAGACAAGATCCCATCCCTTTATTCAGTGACTGTCTGGGAGTCGGATAAGGCCAGCGCCACTTATTATGCCAAGTAAAAAGGCAGTTGTTCTTTTGTCCGGAGGCCTGGACTCAGCCACGGTTTTGTATATTGCCCGGGCCAAAGGTTTTAAATGCCATTGCCTGGTTTTTGATTATGGCCAGCGCCATCGCCGGGAAATACAAGCCGCTAAAAAATTGGCTCAAAAAACCGGCTCTGTCTGCCAGGTCATCAAGATCACTTTACCCTGGAAAGGTTCAAGCCTTTTAGAAAGTAAAACAAAATTACCCAAAACCCGGGGAAAACTCACGGCTGATCAAATCCCGGATACCTATGTGCCCGGCCGGAATATTATTTTCTTAAGCTTTGCTTTTTCCTGCGCTGAGGCGATCGCGGCCAGCGCGGTCTTTATCGGCGCTCATTCCCAGGATTATTCCGGTTATCCTGACTGCCGTCCGGAATTTTACCGGGCCTTTAAAAAAGTTATTTCAACCGGAACAAAAGCAGGCGTGCAGCATAAGGATATCAAGATCATTACTCCTTTGATCTATAAGACCAAGGCGGAAATTATCCGGCTGGGCAGTAAACTGGGAGTACCGTTTGGATCAACCTGGTCCTGCTATGCCGGAGGAAAGGCCCCCTGCGGCAAATGCGACAGTTGTTATTACCGGGCTAAAGGTTTTAAGGAAGCGGGGTTAAAAGACAGATGAAGGGCAAGATCGCGGAAGTATTTGACAGCGTCCAGGGCGAAGGGCTGTA
>JBAZIT010000071.1:0-6606 GCA_041651675.1 Candidatus Omnitrophota bacterium
TTTTTTATTTTGACGCCAGGCATTCCCAGTATAAGGGCCGGCCCAAAGCGGTTTACAACGCCTTCAGGATGCTTAAAGAACTGGGCCCAGATATGTTTTCGTTTAAACTTAAAGATGAATTTGCCGGGATCCTGGCGACCAGGTCCAAGGACAAGCTGATCCTGCTGGTTTACAATTACCTGGACCCGGAGCTAGTCAGGAACTTACTCGCGGCAAATATCTCCGGGTTTAATCCCGTGGAGAGGAAATTCCTGCTGAGCATAATCCGTTCTGACCAGCTGACCAGGATCATGGCCCAGCATGCGAATGTAAATCTACTGCCGACCACCAGTAAAGTCAAATCTTTGTTAAAAAATGCCCAGGAGCTTAATGATAAAGCCGAGCGTCTTAAGTTCGCCAAGCGCAATATCAGGATCAACCTAAAAAATGTTAACGGCGATTATTCCTACAGCCGTTTTACAGTGGATGCCTCCTGCGGCCTGGATTGCGATTTCAAACCCAGCCTGGAAAAAGAGATCAGCACCCAGGGGTCTTATCAGGATGAGCTAATTTTAGGCCCGTATTCGGTTAATCTCATCATTTTAACGAAGAAACCGGAACCGCCGAAAGTAGAACCGGCTCAAACAGAGCCCCTTAAAGCCTCGGAACCGCCTAAGGCGGATACTGCTAAGGACGCTAATGCCACTGGAAAATAAACATATATATACTATTTCTGAAGTAACTCAGGCGATCAAGAAATTGCTTGAAGAAAAGATCGGAGAGATCTGGCTTGAAGGCGAGATTTCAGATTTTGCCATAGGCCCTAATGGACATTTTTATTTTTCACTTAAAGACCAGAGTTCGCTTATTAAGGCAGCAATGTTTGTTTATGCCAACAAGGGATTAAAGTTTAAACTCGAGAATGGTCTAAAAATTGTCTGTTTTGGAAAAATCAATGCTTACGGTCCGCGCAGCCAGTATCAAATAATAGTAGAAAAAATCGAACCTAAAGGTATCGGCGCCCGGCAACTGGCTTTTGAACAGCTCAAGGAAAAATTACTTAAAGAAGGGTTATTTGAGGCCAGCCATAAAAAACCACTTCCCTTTATGCCTTTTCGCATCGGCGTCGTTACTTCCGGAGCCGGCGCAGCTGTCCGGGATATTTTAGGGATACTCCAAAAAGGCGCTCCCTGTATAGATGTGCTTATCCGCTCCAGCCGCGTGCAAGGCGAGGAAGCGGCCAAAGAGATCGCCCAGGGTATCGAAGACTTGAATCAATTCAATAAAGTTGACCTGATCATTATCAGCCGCGGCGGAGGCAGCACCGAAGACCTCTGGGCGTTTAATGAAGAAGTAGTGGCCAGGGCAGTATATAATTCTGCGTTGCCGACTATCTCGGCGGTGGGGCACCAGATCAATACCAGCCTCTGCGATCTGGTAGCGGATTGTTTTGTGGAGACTCCTACAGCCGCAGCCAAGATAATCGTAGATAAGAAGAATGCATTATTAGCTGAACTGGAGAGCCTAAAACAGGAGGCGGGTTTTTCTGTCGGAGATATTATCAGCCTGCTTAAGAACAACCTTACTGCCCTGGCCCACGCAATCAAGAGCCCGCTGGACCGTTTGCAGGAAAAAGAACAGGTGCTGGATGAACTATTGGCGGGGTTAAATAATAATATGCGCCAGTTTATAAATATTACCCGCGAGAGGATCGCCGCGTTAATCCATAGATTAGATGCTTTGAGCCCGTTAGCGGTTTTATCCCGCGGGTATAGCCTGAGCGTATCTATGGCCGACGGTTCGGTAATTAAAGATGCGGATAAAATGAGGCCCGGGGATAAGATGAAGACCATCTTAAGCGCAGGCGCTTTGATCAGCTCAGTTGAGGAGGTTATAAAAGATGAAAGAAAAACAATCGTTTGAGGATGATTTAAAGAAATTACAGAAGATCGTCGAGGAGCTCTCCGGCGGTAAGCTTACTCTGGGCGAATCGCTTAAAAAATACGAAGAAGGGATCAAGCTTGCCGAAAGCTGCTCTAAAGAATTAGAGAGCGCCGAGCATAAGGTAGAGCTATTGATGAAAAAGGACGGCAAGTTCGCTCTGGAAAAGTTCACCGAAGGGGAAGAGAAATAATGTTATTGGACGGGATCAATTCGCCGCAGGATTTAAAGAAGCTTAAAATAGAAGAGCTGCCCAGGTTAGCCGCAGAGATAAGGCAGAGAATGACCGAGGTTGTGTCGGTCCGCGGCGGCCACCTTGGCTCAAGCCTGGGCGCGGTAGAGCTGATCATCTCATTGCATTACTGCCTGAATACACCGGTGGATAAAATTATTTTTGATGTCGGGCATCAGGCTTACGCGCATAAGATATTAACCGGCAGGAATAAAGAATTTTCAACCCTCAGGGATTACCAGGGTATCTCGGGATTTCCTGCTAAAGATGAATCGGTTTACGACTGTTTTACTACCGGCCACTCCTCAAATGCGGTATCTTTAGGGTTGGGGCTGGCTTGTGCCAGGGACAGGCTGACGCCGGATGAACATTTTAAGGTTATAGCGGTAATCGGAGACGGCTCTTTAAGCGGAGGCCTGTGTTTTGAGGGCCTGAACAATGCCGGGCATTTGAAAAAAGATATTTTGGTGATTTTAAATACTAACGAGCTGAGCATCTCTCCCAATGTCGGGGCGATCAGCAATTATTTGAATAAGATCATCTCCCTGCCGGTTTATAACCGTTTTAAAGAATCTCTGGAGAATTTTTTGATAAAACGCGGAGAACGGGGAAGCCGGGTTTTGCATCTGTTCAGTAAATTTGAGGAGAGCCTGAAGGGCTTGTTTATTCCGGGGATGCTCTTTGAGGAATTAGGCTTTCGTTATTTCGGCCCCCTGGACGGCCATAATATGGAGCTGCTTATTCCTGCTTTGAAGAATGTCTTGAACATTAAGGGCCCGCGCATACTGCACGTAGTGACTAAAAAGGGCAAAGGTTATTTTGCGGCGGAAAATGAGCCGGTGAGATTTCACGGCACAGGCCCGTTTGATATCCAGACCGGCTTAGGTTCGGCTAAACCCGCCGCCTCTGCCAGGACCTATACGCAGGTCTTTGGTGAAAAGTTAGTGCAGTTGGCTGCCCGGGATGAAAAGATCGTAGCCATTACCGCGGCCATGCCCGAAGGCACAGGCCTGGATAAATTTCATCAGGCCTTTGCGGACAGGTTTTTTGATGTCGGAATTGCCGAAGCCCATGCAGTATGCTTTGCCGCCGGATTAGCCAAGGGCGGGCTTAAGCCGGTAGTTGTCCTGTATTCCACTTTTTTGCAAAGAGCCTATGACCAGGTTATCGAGGATGTGGCCTTGCAGAATTTACCGGTCGTATTTTGCCTTGACCGCGCAGGGATTGTCGGAGAGGATGGCGTGACGCATCAGGGTATATTTGACCTAAGTTTCCTGAACACGGTCCCGAACTTAGTGATGCTGGCCCCCAAGGACGCGCAGGAATTAGAGATGATGCTGGAATTTTCCATCGGGTTAGCTAAGCCTGTAGTCATAAGGTATCCTAAGGGTAAGGCTGAAAATCCGGGAGATAAAAGCGCTAAGATTGAGCTGGGTAGAGCAGAAATAATAGCCGAAGGGGAAGATTTTATAGCTTTAGCTTTAGGGAGCATGGTGGCGCCAGCCTTAGAAGCAAACGAGTTGCTTAAGAAAGATGGCTTATCCGGAACAATAATCAACGCGCGCTTTGCCAGGCCTCTGGATAAAGCATTATTCCTGGAAATGTCCGCCAAGCAAAAACCTGTTTTTACGCTGGAAGAAGGGATTATTGACGGCGGTTTTGGGAGTTCAGTTGAGGGCGCTTTAGGCAGGCCGGTGGTCAAGATCGGATTGCCGCGCAGCTTTATCAGCCATGGGAAAAGAGAATTATTACTGGAAAAATACGGATTGACCGCGGGCAAGATTGCGGATAAGATTAAGTCAGAGCTATGCCCAGGATAACTATTAATAAAAATAAATGCAAGGGTTGCCTTCTCTGCGTCGGCGTTTGCCCGCAAGGCCTGATCGTTGCGCAAGAAGCACTTAACGTGCGCGGAGTAAAACCGGTGAGGTTTAAAGCCGGAGGTAAATGCGCAGGCTGCGCCAGGTGCGCCCTCATTTGCCCGGATTGCTGTATTGAGGTGTACAAATAAAATGCCCAAAATATTAATGAGCGGAAATGACGCCATTGCCGAAGGAGCGATCCAGGCCGGATGCTCTTTTTATGCGGGGTATCCTATTACTCCGCAGAACGAGCTCACCGCTTACATGGCTAATAATATGCCAAAAAGAGGGGGGATATTTATCCAGGCCGAAGCAGAGGTTGCCGCGATAAATATGGTCTTCGGCGCTGCGGCAGCCGGAGTCCGGGCAATGACTTCTTCATCCAGCCCCGGGATAAGCCTGAAACAGGAAGGGATATCTTATATAGCCGGAGCAGAATTACCGGCGGTCATTGTAAATATTATGCGCGGCGGCCCGGGCCTGGGCAATATTGCTCCTTCCCAGTCGGATTATTTTCAGGCCACGCGTTCAGGCGGCCACGGAGATTACCATTGCCTGGTCTTAGCGCCGGCGAGCGTCCAGGAGGGCTATGATCTGACCTATCTGGCATTTAGCCTGGCGGATAAATACCGCGTTCCCGCTATTATTCTCGGAGATGGCCTGCTTGGGCAGATGATGGAGCCGGTCAAGCTTACCAGCCAAAGGCCGGGACTCCCGGCCAAACCCTGGGCCCTGACCGGTTGCGCAGGAAGAAAAGCCAATGTCGCAAAATCATTTTATTTAAAAGAAGGCGATTTGGAAAAGCTAAACCTAAAACTACAAAAAAAATATAAAGAGATAATTGCGCAGGAACAGCGCTGGGAAGAATTGTTTTTGGATGATGCCAGGCTGGCCTTAGTTGCCTATGGAAGCATGGCCAGGATCGCCAAGTCCGCGGTAAAAACCCTGAGAGCTAAAGGTAAGCGCGTCGGCCTGATCCGTCCGGTTTCGCTCTGGCCATTCCCGAAAAAAGCGTTCGCCAAACCCAGAAATAAATATCTGGTCATTGAAATGTCTTACGGCCAGATGCTCGAAGATGTGCAGTTGGTTCTTTGCGGAAAAGCGCAAGTAGAATTTTTAGGCCGCTCCGGAGGAGGGATACCTTCGGAAGAAGAGATAATTTCCAAGGTTAATAAAATATACAATGGATAAAATATACTCGCATCCTCAATCGTTACGCGATGTCCCGACGCATTATTGCCCTGGCTGCGGCCACGGCCTGGCCCACAGGCTGATTGCCGAAGCAGTGGATGAATTAAAGATAAGAGAGCGGGTTATCGCAGTAGCTCCGGTCGGCTGCGCAGTCATCGCCTACGATTATTGGGATTTTGATTGTTCGGAAGCAGCGCATGGCCGGGCCCTGGCAGTGGCTACCGGAATAAAAAGGGTCAGGCCGCAGAATATTGTTTTTACTTATCAGGGCGACGGAGACCTGGCAGCCATCGGCACTAATGAGACAATCCATGCGGCTAACCGGGGAGAAAATCTTACTGTTTTTTTCATCAATAACGCTGTCTATGGAATGACCGGCGGCCAGATGGCGCCCACTACCCTGTTAAACCAAAAAACCTCTACTACTCCCGAAGGAAGAGATGCGCAACTCCAGGGTTACCCTTTAAAAATCTCCGAGATGCTGGCGCTTTTACCCGGGGTCAAATACATCGAGCGTGTAGCGCTTTCTTCCCCGCAGGAGATTATCAAAACTAAGAAAGCAATAAAAAAGGCATTGCTCAATCAAATTGAGGGGGTGGGTTTTTCTTTAGTGGAAATGCTTTCTCCTTGCCCCACTTATTGGGGCTTATCCCCCAAAGATTCGCTGGAGTGGATTAAAAATACTATGGCTAAGGAATTTCCTCTGGGAGTGATTAAATGACCGAACGGATAATTATTGCCGGTAGCGGCGGCCAGGGCATAATGCTGCTAGGCAAGGTTTTAGCCGAAGGAGCGCTTTTAGAGAATAAATTTGTTACCTGGCTGCCTGCTTACGGCCCGGAAGTCCGCGGGGGAGCTGCGCATTGCATGGTTACGATATCCGACGATGAGATCGGCTCACCGCACATTGATCAAGCTGATGCGCTGATTATTATGAATCAGCTCTCTTTGGATAAATTCAAGGGCCGCCTGAAAGATACAGGGCTGATGGTGGTGAACAGCTCCCTGGCCAAACCGGATCAGAGCATGGAAACTAAAACTATCTCCGGAAAATTTACGGATATAGCCATAGGCTTAGGCAATATTAAAGTGGCGAATATGGTGGCTTTAGGCAGCTACCTGGCGGCAAAAAGAATCGTTTCTCCGGAAAATATTTTGAAGGTTATTCAGGAAATGGCGCCTAAAGATAAGCCTGAATTGCTTCAGGTGAACATCGCGGCGCTCAAGAAAGGCACGGAATTTAAGCATGGTTAGAGTCCGCTTTGCTCCCAGTCCGACGGGCAATCTGCATATCGGCGGAGCGCGCACAGCATTGTTTAATTGGCTTTATGCCCGGGCAAAATCCGGAAAATTTATTTTAAGGATTGAAGATACGGATAGCAGCCGCTCAAAACCGGAATT
>JBAZIT010000072.1:0-6558 GCA_041651675.1 Candidatus Omnitrophota bacterium
TGCTTGTTTGATGCAACTCTCGCGTACAAGAAATGCGCGCGCATGCTTCGCACTATTAATCAATTCGCGCAACTTGCGCAAACTGTTGTAGATTCGCGCGTTTATTCGCGCATTGATGCACAAAGCGAGTTCGCGCAAACATGCGCGCGTATTCGCGAGTTCGTTCATATACACGCGCGCGCCATCTATGATACGGACGAGATACCTGACCTAGATCATGAAATATCATATGATTCGCTCCCACAAGATAAGAAAGATCAATTTGCGCAACAATACGAAGCAGTGCGTACTTCGCGCGAAGTGCGCGAGATCATTCGCGTATGCGATAATCTGACCCCATACAAAACATCTCTCGAAAAGGAGACTGCGCTTAGCGGGAGCTTTCTCGAAGAGATGCCTGGTATTTCATTCGAACCATTTGCTGGGTTTGATGTCAAAGACGCATACATTCAAGACATACAACCAAAGTCGCGCGAGTTTATACTTATCATGTTGCATAAGATGTACACATATGGTTACCGCTTGTATTGCGAATACACTAGCCCGGATATGAATGTAGACCAAATGATTAACGTCGTTGGTGATGCGCTCACTAAGTTGCGCAAGATTCCGCAGTTGGAAAGGTGCGGTGTTGCGTTCAATATGATCGAACGTAGTCTTGTTCTATTGCGCGATAATTTCGGGACGTACTATACGGACTTCTTGCAATCGCATTCATCAACAACCATATTCGAGCACTTTATTATTGATGTTTCGAAACAAGCGCAAACAAAGAAACGCTCTGCATCGCTCGCCAGTCAATTCTCGCAAATCATCAAGTATTATCGCAGCATCGCGCAAAAATCTGGTCAATCAACATCGCGCACAGAAGAACTATTTGCGAGATTCTCTGAATTCAACTCGCAACTTGGCGTAGAACATCTCGGGCGCGCGAGTCCAAGCACGGGTACTAGCGCGAGTACGAGTACGAGTCCAAGCACGGGCACGAGTACGAGTTCAAGTACAAGCACTGGCACGAGCGCTCCTAGTCCATCATCAAAGTAATAACGCGCGCGCATCATTCTTATTTTTTTGCCAAAATACACCGATTGTATCAGTATATGAAACTTGCGCCCAATGCCAACTATCAACATTGAGCATATTATCATCGCTATTATTATTGTTGTTATTGTCATGTACATTATCTCGCGCATGCGCGAGGGTTTGACAGTATTGCCACTTGATGACATAGCAGTTAAGGTCGCGCCTGTACCGCCTTCTAGCGATGCGACAGCAATTCCCGCAATCGAAGTAGTTAGTGAGTTACCAATGAGTGACATGCATACAACACATGATGGAGACGCGCGATATACAGATGAAGAGCGAACAGCGAATCCACCGACACATACTGGACCAGTCGCGCTAACATATGATGCAGCATATGCGCGCCATATGACAATGGTAGGCGCGCGCGATAAACGTATGTATGATGCAATTGATACGCGCACTCTTGATTACTGGCGCCCAATTTATGAACAAGAATTAGATCAATGCGAAAATAGAGATTGGTGGGACTTCGTTGATTATCCAATGAACAACCCTGGCGCGACTATTCCGGATGATCTCGAAGAGACGTCTGCGCCATAATCGATCGATCGATCTCGTTCGTTTGCGATCTGATTAGATATGTTCTTTTTTGCGCGCGCATATAACAGATGAACGACAGGCAAAGAAAACGAACTATTGTATGACTATATTCTTTGAACTAATATACATCTAACAAATGCAAAGACATCCATTACCTATCTCTGTGCGCGGGCAAGAAGGCGCGCCTATTCTTCCACAATATCCAACTCGCGCGCGAGGACAACCGATCATGCGCGCGGGACATCAGCAAGCGCGCGGTGCCGTAGTTCAACGCGCGCAACCATCGCCATCACAACCTAGCAAAGATACGCGCGGAACAGTATCGCAAGCGCGCGGTAGTGGTCGTGGTCGTGGTAGTGGTAGTGGTAGTGATATGGCGCTAGATTATGCGCGAACACAGTCGCGCGAGCGCGAGATGATGCGCGAATATCGCGCGCAAATCCCCGATGTCGACTTGAGAGGATATTTAATGAACACACTTTCGGGCATGCAAGATGAGGATGTTACATTGAATCCACAAGGTATCGGCATCGTAGTAGATCCATTTTCCGGAGGAACAGGAAGTACAGACATTGCGCCAGCTCCGGGTGGTGACACATCATCGATCGAGAATGATATAGCAGCAATTGCCGCCAAGATAGCAATTGGTGGACCTATTCCGGTCGATCCCGCAATGCCTGTCGGACACGTATCAATTGATGATACGCGCCTATATTTTGATTCATTGATTACATCAACGGCGCTCAATGGTTATGCGAGTGGAGATGTTGCTATCCGCTTCTCCGAGCACAATGGACTCACAACGCCAACGCGCGTAGTTAAGATAACAATAGGACGCTTCTATTTCCCGCATATTTATCTCGCGAATAATACAGTATTTGACCTGTTTTATCATCGATCTGTATTTCTTACTCTGAGCGTGGTACCAACAACGCATCTCGTACAAACCGCTACACCAAACGCGCTATTCACCTTCGAACTTCATGTTGCGGATATTGATTCGAACGCATTATTACTCGAACCAATTGAGCCAACATTTTGCCTAAAGCAGGCGATTACCATCTCTGGTGATATCATCGCACAATTTCGCGTGCGATCAACGCGCGGGCTTGGGTTTGTTCCATGTCCAATCCCGCCGATACAAGTTGTGGCTACGCGCGTCGCTACTGATGCCGTATCAACCACATTCGACCTCGGCGCATTGTATATTGGCGTACTCGCGCCACCTGGCGCAACATATACCGTGCCCATATATATTCGCAGACCTGTGACTGTACCAGTGCCATCCGATCCATTTGTTACTTTTATTGTTAATGACACTGTTGGTTATCAGTCAAGTACATTTACCATTACTAATCGGTTCTCCATTCCTGTAAGTTCTCTCGCATTTCCTGTATTAGCGACAGACCAAGTAATCATATTCATTCCAAAAAATAGCTTCTCGCTCATGGTTCGATTCTCGAGCGCGCAAACATCTGTTACGAATGGGTTGTTTCCTGTGCACTCTTGATGCGCGCGACTATTGCATCATATCGCGCATCATTAATGCGCATCTTGCGCCATGCATTGATTCGCGCATCATAAACAAAGACCTCGAAACCATACATGTTCATCTCTATTGTACCATCATGCGCGTGCCTCCATGCAAATGTCTCGGCACCAACTTGTATTTTTTGCACATTCTCAACTATCTCGCTTGCAACTGGTTTGCAAGGGTTAGTAACGCGCATATCACTTTCGATATCATCAGTAAACATGCGATCACCAGTAGGAGCGCACATACGACATTCTCGCGCGCGACCCTCGCGATCATGGTTAATGGCGCATTCTATCGATACTTCGCGAATCGCGCGCTCAAACTGTTCGACAATACGCTGGTTCTTGCGCGAATTATCATACAACTCTTCATCACTCGTTTTCTCGCGCACTATCTCGCGAATCTCTGGACGCATATTAACAAGTTCATCTAACTCATACTGCGCGGGCGCGACTGCAACATAAATGTAAGTTGTAACGTTTCTCTCTTCGAGCGGAAGATCAATATGCGAACGATTACGAATTGCGCGCGCCTTCACTTGTCTAATGCGCCCATAGTTCCAGTATGGTTCCAAAATATGGACATGACGCACTCCTTTGAGATCGATGCCTTCCGCGCCAGTTGAGCTAACTAGGAGGAGCGCTATGTGTTCGCCATGTAAGTTTTCATGCGCACAAAACCGCGCGATAATATCTGCGCGATCCTCGATGGGAATCATTCCGGATATTGTCGCGTAGCGTCCTGCGAATCCGTTTTGATCGAGAAAACGCGCGAGTGACGCAAGTCCGCCAATACCAACGAATTGCGAATAGACCATACCGAGAGTTTCAGGATGTTCGCGCACTCGCGCCAGAAGTGCTTCATACTTTGGTGACACGATATGCGCGACTCCATCAAGTAACGCGCCAACTGGCATAATTTCTTCATCACCTCTCGCTATCATCTTACTGCGCAACTCTGGAGGCGCGCAATAATTGCCTATCTGGCGACTATGAACGCGATAGAGTGAAGAGAACTCGGATCGCGGTTTATGTAATGCATGTGTTTCGCGCGCGCTTTTCATCTTGCGCGCGAACATTACCTTCATAGGGCGCGCGCCTAAGACTTCGCGCGTTGCACGATAATCATCGGTGCTGCTGTGACTTCCTCCGCGCATTGCGGCTTTTGCGCCTTCCGCGCGCTCAACCTCTCGCGCGCCTATGTATGCAGCAAACTGGTCACTTGTCATAGGTACGCGCACAACCTCTTCCGGGAACTCTTCCGGAAACTCGACTTGTTGCTTTGGACGTTCTTCGCGCGTGCCTTCATGAAGACCAAGAATATCCGCAACACCTACGCCTAGAGTTGATTTATAGTTAACGTATGACACAAGACCAAATATGCGATTCTGGAATCTATCGCGCCGTATCATAAACATTTCGCGCGCGCATTCACTTCCATTAGGCGCGACTGCATCCGTTGCGCATTCCTCGCGCTTACCAATAAATAGTCTTTCGAAATCAACATAGAACTCAGGAAAGATGCGCGCGCCTGCTAACATGTTGAAACAGATGGCTGTTTCGAATGGATCATTAGCGATAGGAGTGCCTGTTAGAAAGGCGAGTTTCAGGTCGCGCGCATTCATAATACTCTCATAAAGAGTCGCAGCATTGGCACTCCCGTTAGTTATTGCGCGAAACAAGTTATGCGCCTCATCAACGATCAGTAGCTTACCATCAAGGTCAGGAACTGATTGCATGATTTGGCGCGCCTTTACGTCTATGATTATATCCTCATCTTCATCACTTGCGGCATATGTCGCGCGCGCCATTTGTGTTATCATATTACTCGCGTTCATTGTCACAAAATCAAAGTTGCGCGCGATCCATGCATCGCGTCCATGCTCGTCCATGCGCGCAAGTGCAATAAACGCGGATGATTCATTCATATCTTCCGATCCTCCTGCAGCACTTCGTTCATCGATATATTGCTTAACAGCATTGGACATGTTTGTCGCGAGTGACTTCGATAAGAGTATGATAACATTCCGTTCGCGCGTAACCGTGGTGCTATCGCGTCTCGGAAATATAGCGTCCATCGCGATAGATGCTGCAAGTAATGACTTACCCATACCTGTTTCATGGTAAATGAGAAGTCCGCGCGTCTTCTCTCGCGCGAAGTAGATGCGCGCGATATTTTGATGATAGTATAGGAAGTCGAATGTTGGCGACCATGTTGCGCGCGCAAGTTCGCGCGATAGTTCGAGAGGAAAGCTAGTACTATTGCGATCTAACTGTTGCATATTGTTGTATATCTTCACGCGTCGCGCATTATGTCAAAAAAAGATGTCATCGTTATTAGTAATTTATTTCTCAAGCTAATTCTGGTATATCATCTACATCGTCTTTGTCATCGATGACTTCATCTGGTTCTTTTTTGATATCACAACATGAAGGACCATGAGTGCGCTTACTCTCGCGACTCTCAGCATTGCGAGTCAATCTACGCTTACCACGATCTTTGCGACTTTCATCGTCGGCTTTACTGCTGATTCTGCTGCGCTTCGGCTCACTACGTTCTACTTCTGTCGTCGATGCATATGTACGCGAACGATCACTGTCGCGTACTCTCATACCCATCATACAATTATACGCGCGAATCTGTCGAGTAATATGCCCGCGTATAACGCCATCCCATTCACTAATACAATCATTCGATACAATATGTTCGAGTCTTATTATATCGGCAAAGACTACCATAGTAATGTGCACATGTGTGTGCGACACCGGTCGGTCGTATGCTGTTCGATGAACCTTATGCCAAACAACATTAGCAAGTACGCCCGTCAATGCGTGACGTTCCGCTAAAGTTCGATATACAACACTCGATACATTTGCACTTCCATACTCACAAACTATTTCGATAATTGTCATACCTAGTTGCCCGCGATCATACAACCAAACAGCATTTTGCGATATTAGTCCTGCGACATAATCTGGCTCGTCACATCTAATCGCGACACTAAAAATGTTGATTAGTACTTGGTACGCAATTGTGACTGGAGACGCGCATGCGATCATTCTGATACAGAACGGTACAATTTGCATGGCTGCGGTTTTGCAATCATATGTTCTGATGTATTCGAACAAGCGCTTTAATACTGGAATAACGCCTTCGCACTCTGACCCATTTACTACACATGGATACGTTGCAAGGAAGTTCGCGAGACGATCATCAACTAGTCTTGGGATCATATTAACAATACTGTCGATCTCGCGCAATGTTGTCGTTGCCTCTCGAATTTGTTGTTGCATTTCTGTTATGCGATGCTTGTATTAAGCGTGACATATTTCAATTTTTTCATTACGACGCGCGCAAACATATAACGCACCCCCCGGTATTAAACAAACTATCAT
>JBAZIT010000073.1:0-6412 GCA_041651675.1 Candidatus Omnitrophota bacterium
GCATCGATGAAATACAGTTTTTCGCGATGTACAATGATGAACTCGCGCGCGACGTTACGCGCCTTGTTGATAATTGGGTTGCGCAAGGTAAGATAGTGATATGCGCAGGTCTTGATTCTGACTACACGCGCAGACCATTCGCAGTCATTGCACCACTTGTTGCAATATCGACGCGCGTTGCGAAGTTGCTTGCTGTTTGTAGCAGATGTGGCGCGGATGCAATGTTTAGCGCGCGCACTAGTAGTGATGACTCAACGTATAGCGATCCAGTCGGAGGCGCAAATAAGTATATCGCTCTATGTCGCGCATGTTACGCAGCATCAACAACATCCGTAGAGTGGCAATAGACGGACGGACGGACTGTCGGGATAGGGTCGGGTCAGGTAGGGTTGTGCGCCGATAATTGATTTTTTGATAATCAAATTACTAAAAGTTATAAGTAGATGGCATCCGCTATGACTTTGCCAGTGAATACTACTAGTTTGACCGATTATGCGCCTATATTCCCATCTAAGTCGCACATGACACATCATCGCGGACTTGTTGGTTCGCCTGATGTGTATGACCTTGAATTTACGCGCACAATGCAAGAAGTATGCGCAAATGGTTGGGTTGCGCGTATGGGTTACTCATGTCGCGCAACTACTCGAACAGATGCCATTCGCAATGCAATCATTGCAACAATACATTCATTACTCGCGCATCCTAGTGCAATATGGGACGAAAACGAACATGTATCCTCGCGCAATTCATACATTGAGCTCAATCGCGCCGCGCCTGCTTTCTCGTATGACGAGAAAATGGGAATATGCCATTACATCTACATAAAACTAAACGAATACTTGCGTATCAAGCACGCGTTTGACCTCATTGAGAAAGGGAGCGCGTTTGCGATCGCACTCAACGTAAGTCGCGCGAATCGCAAGTGGGATACTGAGACATGTAGCGCATGCGGGCGAGTGCGAGATCTCGCGCGCTATCCCATTGTTATCTTTATTCCTTGCGAACATGTTGCGTGTATGCGAAAAGATTGCGCATTGACGACCAATATTTATGATTATGGCGCAAATACGACAATCCGTGACCAATCAGGCGTACTCATTTGTCCATACTGCAATCCGCGCGCGCAAGATAGTGAAACGGGTTGTCGCGCGCCAATGCCACTACGCATTTGTTCGCGCATGCATATAATCGTAGATTATGACCTCGAGATACCAACTGTATTAATTGATGATTTTGCAAAAAAAATCGCATATGCGAATATAATCTAATGCAGGAAATCACAATCCCATTTTGGTTCATTGTTCTCATTGTTATCTTGATCATTTACCATCACAGATCAAGTATTTGTAAGATGAGTGAAACATTTTTTATCCCAACTACTTCGGTAGATTTATCACATGTTCCAGCAGATGATGTCGAATGGGCTCTGCGCGGCAACATGTTAGCAGGGCGTTGAAAGTGCGCGCATGTATGATAATCATTGCGCAAGATATAGTTTTTTTGTATATGTCCTAAGTGATATGAGTGTATGGAAAAAAGAAGAATTAATATTTTTTTCTGAACAATGATGAACAATCATACAAGTCAATCTTATCATAAAACCATGTCCGCAACAAAACAGCAACAACAATCACTTCGCACTAGTCCGCGTAGCAAGGATGTCGCGCAAAGCTCTGATGGGCGCACGCGCGAAGTGCATCAACAGCCTAAGATTCTCGGTGATACGAAACCGTCCTATGTCATTATCCACCTAGCAGACATACACATTCGCGATACTGGGCGCGATCAGTTCGCGCGCGCATGCGAACATTTGCGCGCGTGCATTGCAGGTATTCGCAAGCAAGTAGGGACAAGTGCGCGCATCATCGTGTGCGTTGTAGGTGATGTATTCCATTATCGCGTATCATTGTCCAGCGAGAATATTACAGACTGTCATAAGTTTCTTGATTGCGTGATGGAAGAGACAGATGATGTAGTTATAATTCCAGGAAATCACGATGCAAACGTACATAATCATGATCGCAATGATCTTCTTAACCCAATTATGTCACGCGAGATACAGTTACGCGCGACATATGATGCGGACGCGAGTTGCCATTTACACTATTGGTCGGAGTCCGGTTGGCATGATGATCTATATGCCGATATTGAGTTTTACGCATTCTCGCCCTTAGATGCAGTTGCGCGCGAACCTGGTCCATCTCCTTCACAAGCATCAGCATCGGCATCGGGTGGTCCTATCTGGCGCATCGCGCTCGTACATGACTTCATTGCAGGCGTCAAGGTCAAAGCGCCAGATGGAACGGCGCGCGCATATCCTAGTTCTATTAAGCGCGAATGGATGCGACCTTTTCATATGGTCTTGTGCGGTCATGTACATGATTATCAATACACGAACTACTTGGATGGTCCGCTACATACAAGTGATCCGCCTGCGCGCCATGAACAAATTATCGCATATAGTGGCGCGCTTACTCAACTAACAATAGGCGAGACTTACATCAAGGGATTCATTGTATGGGGTCTGACGAAGCCGCCAACATCCGCGCCTGATAACTTCACAATCACTCATACTTTTATACATGTGCCGATACCTGGCGCGCAAGTAAAATACACTGTAACGCAGGCGCGCGCGATTTGCAATAGATCCGCGATGGACGTTGAAGGCAATGCAGCGTGTTCATCTGGCGCAACAAGCTCGTCGCGCACAGGCGCGCAAATTATGCCAAGTGATGCATCGCGCGTCGTTATTGATGTAAGGCGCGGAGTCCCGCGCGATTCGCGCGCAATCCAAGAAGTCCATGCAGAGATAGAACGCGCGAGTTATGATAGTGCGCGAGTCGAGATAGATGCGCCTGTTGAAATAGGCGCAGATAAACCGCTTTGTGCTGATGCACTACAAAGTATCGTGCGCGCATCAAGCGCGAGTCGCGAGAGTATCGAGATGCAGAATGATCTTATTGTAGATAAGTTGCGCGCGACTCACGCAGACATTGATCGCGAGACGGTGGACGCGGTACTCGCGCTACATGCCGAGGTTATGACACAGGCAAGCGAAGAAAGTGCGCCTGGACGTGGTTCATCTGCGCCGCGCTGGACTATTGACTATTTGGAATGGGAAAACCTCTTTTGTTACGCGAATGGGAACTTTATCAACTTTGATGGTATGACCGGGCTTGTCGGTCTCGTCGCAGATAATAGGCGCGGCAAAAGCGCAGTTATCGATATCATGTGCCTCATTCTGTTCAATCATGCCTTGCGCGGTAGTGCAATGACTACAATTCGTCGCGGACAACCTGGCGCATATATGCATTGTATATGGCACACAACGGAAACAGGGTCGCGCATATGTAAATATGAACTAACTCGTAGGTGGAATTTGCGTGGTCATAATGATATGCTGTACATGATCGATGGCGCAAATAAGACATGTGACACTATCACGAAAACATACGAACTAGTTGCGCAAACAATTGGCACTTTCGAAGATTTTGTTGCAACTTCGCTCGTTCCTCAATATGATGGCGAAACGTTTATTAGCGCGACTGATACAGGCAAGCGCGAGATGCTAACGCGCGTTATTGGACTCGACGTGATTGATAGCGCAATGGATATAGCAAAGTCGCGCATTCGCGAGCTTGGTGCGACAATCAATGCGCATTCAGTTGTTGCGCAAGGAATCAGTGCGCAAATATCAAAGATAGCGACCGCGCATAGTTGTGACGTTTCGCGCCTGATGAATGGTGATGATGGCGAGTTGCGCGAAATTGTCAAAAAGGCGCAAGTCTGCATAGAGGAGACAAGCGCGGAACTTAGCGAGCTTGAAAAGATGCCTGCTGTCGTATGTCCCACAAAGACAAAGGATATGCTCGAGCGCAAAATTAGGGATCTGCAACAGATTATCGCATCTACGCGCGCGGATATAGAGCGTGAAGAGAAGACGCGCGCAGATAAGACTAAGGCGCGTGATGAGAAGGCGCGCGAGATAGTAGCTGCAATACGCGCGACTACATCCCTTAGTTCGAACACAAGTACATACGAAGAAGTTAATGCGCGTATCGCGGACATTAGTTCGCACCTTGATCAAGAGGCTATTCTACTATCGCATGCAAACGAGGGAACGCGCGGATGCAAGTTAGAAGACGTTGATGCGCGCATTGAGGCGACTGCCGAGCGCATCATCAACTTGCGCAAAGTGCGCGATACTGTTGTCGAAATAGATACACTTCGAGCAGAGATGGCGCGAGTGCGCGAACAACTCATAAAACTCGAGAAGAGCGCGCAAGCATCGAGTTCGAGCTCAAGTTCGAGTTCGAGCATGAACGTGCTCATGCCAACAGGATGGGTCGCGCCAGCCAACGACGAGGAACTAACGATGAGGCGCGCGCATTTGATTGAACTCATTGATAAGGCTCTTCCTCGCGCGTGCAAGTGCCACGGACATGCTTGGGGTCAATCACAGGATTCGCGCGAATCCATGATGCGTACGATTGAATGCGCAACATTCGCAGCAGGTGTCGCGCTAGAGCCAAATGACTCGCGGACTATCTCAGAATGTGCGGGCGACATTGCATGTGCGATCGCGCAAGTCAAAAAAGAAACGACGCGCGACCCAATGGATTCGAGACCCGTTAGTTTGACAGACGTATACCCTATTACGCTCAAAGTCGCGCGCGATGCTATTCGTATGGTTCGCTTATGTTCTGCTAGCGCGAATAGTAGTAGTGGCGCGAAACGAGAGCATGTTGCTATTGATGATGTGCGCTATTGCATCGCAAATCATGATAATATTATTGTGAATGAACAACATATCGCAGCTCTCGCACTCTTGGACAAATGGGAACGCGCGCATGTCATCGAAGTCGCGCGAAACGAGACAATGCGCAACATCAAAGCAATGCAAGACGAGATCGCGCGCATTGATGCGCGTATTGCAAGTTTGCGCGCAAGTGATAGTAGTACTCTCGCGCACCTCCTTGATTCTAGTGTGGCGCAAATAGATAGAGATATTCGCGCGAGTGAGAGTGCGCATGCTACACTTGTCACACTTAGCAAACATGCCGATGCAATTCGCGCGGTTCGCGCTGCAAATGTGGAGATTGCAAAGTTACGCGAGATTGCGAAGATGCAAAGAGATATCGCGCATATTGATGAAGAGATATGCGCGGCTACTCGCGCTATTGAGCGCGCAAATGATATTGTTCGTGCGCGCGAACATGATGTTACAGAACTAGAAGGAGAGCGTACGACTGTTGATGAAAAGACGCGCGTATATAATGAGTATGTTAAGCGCGTCGAAAAGATTCGCGCGATGCGCGCAGACTTGACTCGCAAGAATGCGACATATGCAACACTCATAGCCGAGCTTGATAGTTTCGCGCGAATTCGTGATAGTGCGCACAAAGCAAACGAGAAGATAGCATCTGCGCAACTCGCGCGCCATATTTGCGAACTATATGCGATGACTGTAGATGCAAAGTCGGGGATACAGTATTCACTCTTTGCGGGCATTCTCGAGCGCATCGAAGCAGAAGCTAACGCACTCCTCGTACCAGTCGCGCAACTACAACTAATCATTACTGCTGGTGATTCAAAGACTGCGCATGGACAAACGAAGAGTTCGCGCGCATCATCGACTACTGCGGCTGCTGCAATGGTTGGTAGTAAGGTCTCGCGCAACATATGCATATTCGTGCGCAACACTGTTACGGGCGTAGAACATGACGCAAGTCTATGCAGCGGGTTCCAGCGCTTTATTATCAACATGGCGATGAGGCGCGCGTTCTCGCGCATGTCTGTGCGACCCACTGCGGACTTCATGATTATCGATGAGGGATTTGGATGCCTCGACTGTGATAACACTATGCGACTTTGCGAAAAGTTGCCTGAGTTGGCTGATAAGTTCAGATTCCTTTTGATCGTGTCCCATATCGATTCACTAAACGCGCAAGTCGGAACACTCATACCTATTACGTTGCGTGGCGCGACTTCTGAAATTCAAGTAGGCGCGAATATCGCGCATTCGAGTATGGCGCGCATTCCACTTGACGCGCGCGCATCAACTAGTTGCCCTACACCGGCAACACAATCAGTAACGAAGCACAAGACATCGAAGATTAGTGGCGCATCAAGCACTTCGCGCGCGCGAGTTGGACCGACAGACGGTGAATCAATGACGCGCCCAGATGGTACTACATTTTGCTTAGTATGTAACAAAGACTATACGGTTTGGGCAAAACATATCGGATCAGTTAGACACAAAAAAGCAATCGAGGCGCGCGAGTAAATATGCGCGCGTGTCAAATCATGTCCTTATTTTTTGCATATGCATACTTATGCATTGCAAAAAAATAAGATCTATTGTCAGTATGCGCGCTTATGCATGACTTGTACTCGTGCTCGTGCTCGC
>JBAZIT010000074.1:0-6400 GCA_041651675.1 Candidatus Omnitrophota bacterium
TCAAAGCAATCCTCAATTTTGTCAAATCCTGACATTGACCCAAATAAGGAAAACCAGGGCGTCCAGATATGCCCCGGCACAAGCATACAGTCAGGGTCAATATCAAAAACAATGCGCGCTAATTCCGCGGCGTCCAAACCGAGGATCGGCCTTCCGTCGCTGGCTAAATTGCCCAAGCGGCTGAGCCGGTCGTTGATCTTATCCACGCTTTTAAATGACGGGGCGATGATCACATTATGTATGCGGTAGGTCCTGCCTTTCTTAGAATAAATACTGCTTACTTCGGCGGTCAGGATAAAATTTACCCCCTTATGCTGATATAAACCATTAGCGCAATCTTCCAGAGCGTGTTTCAACTCTTCCAGCCACAAGTGATGAGTAAAATCACCTGTGCCCATAAGAGAGATACCCTTCAATTTCGCCCATTCGCTGAGATTCTGGATGTCCATATTGCGGCTGGTCGCGCGCGAGTACTTGGAGTGGATATGAAAATCAGCTATGAATTCCATTTATGCACCTTGCCTCGACAAAGAGTATACTCCACAAAACCCCTAAGCGAGCGGCCGATAAAAGATGAATTTTGAGATTTTGACAGGAGGCCTTCTTTTTTCACTACCCAGGTTTTCTCCGGATCAACTACGATAATGTCCGCATCCGCCCCGGGACTTAGCGTTCCTTTAGTTATCCCTAAAATCCTGCTGGGATTTAATGACATTAATAAGACTAATCTTTCCCAGTCTATTAAATTATTGTTGATTAATTCGGTTATGGCTGCTGCCAACTCTGTTTCTAAGCCGACTACTCCGAACTCTGCGCGTTCAAACTCAATATCTTTTTCATTTTCCGTATGCGGGGCATGGTCGGAAGCAATAACGTCTATAGTGCCGTTGCTTAAGGCCTTACGTATGGCCAGCATATCCTCTTTTGAGCGTAACGGCGGATTCATTTTGAAATTAGTATCGTACCCCAGAACTGCTTCTTCGCTAAAGGTAAAATAATGCGGCGCGGTTTCGCAGGTAACTTTAACTCCCGCCTTTTTAGCCCGGCTGATAATTTCCACGGACTCCTTACAGCTCACATGGGCAATGTGCACGCTAGCTCCGGCTTCTTTAGCCAGCGTAATGTCGCGGCCGATCCTTTTATATTCCGATTCTGCCGATATGCCGCGCAGGCCCAGGCGCGTAGAGGTCAACCCCAAGTTTACAACTCCCTGGCAGGAGAGTTGCCGATCCTCGGAATGGCAGATCACCAGAAGCTTTTCTTTCTGGGCTACCCGGAGCGCCTCGAGCATTACCGCGTCCGAATCTACCGAAGCGCCATCGTCGGAAAAAGCGGCTGCACCCTCTTTTTTCAGGCCGATAAGATCATTTAATTCCTGACCGCGCCTGCCTTGAGTGATCGCAGCGCAGATAAATACATTGGCCTGGCCTCCTTTTTTAATTGCCTCCTGAACGATCTTCAGGTGGCTAACGGAATCTACCGCCGGTGTAGTATTCGGCATAGCCAGGACACTGGTCACTCCGCCATGTAAAGCCGCTTGGGTGCCGCTGCCAATAGTTTCTTTGTCCTCTCTGCCTGGCTCTCTTAGATGTACGTGCATATCTACAAGCCCCGGCAGGACAATTTTATTCTCTGCCGGAATTATTTTATCCGCTTCAGCCTTAATGTGCCCGGCGACTTTGGATATCTTATGATCTTCCACCAGGATATCCAACACAGCGTCAATTTTATTTGCCGGATCAATTACCCTGCCGGACTTAATGAGTATCTTCATTCTTTATCTTTTCATTGGCCTGGGCCACTAAAAACAACACCGCCATCCTCACGGCGATGCCGTTAGTGACCTGTTCCAGGATTACTGAATGCGCTCCATCAGCTACGGCGCTGGACATCTCGATCCCGCGGTTGATCGGGCCGGGGTGCATTACGATAATATCCTTTTTGGCTTTCTTTAGCCTCTCCTCGGTAATCCCGAATTCTTTAAAATATTCCAATTGTTTAGGAAAAGCTGTTTCTCCATCGCGTTCAAACTGCATCCTTAAAACATTTACGGCATCGGCGTTTTCTAACGCCTCATCTATGCTGTGCGTAACGGTTACGCCCATCTCTTCTATGGCCGGAGGGATAAGCAGCTTAGGCGCGCACACGGTTACCCGAGCGCCTAGTTTAGTCAACCCCCAGATATTGGAGCGGGCTACGCGCGAATGCGCGATATCCCCGACTATACTTACGTTCAAGCCTTCAACTCTGCCTAATTTTTCCTTGAGGGTAAAAATATCCAGGAGCGCCTGGGTAGGATGCTCGTGCCAGCCATCACCGGCATTTACTACGCTTAAACCCACATGCCGGCTGAGGATGACTGCTGCACCGCTAAAATTATGACGCACCACAATGATGTCGGCTTTCAGGGCTTCAATGTTCCTGCCGGTATCGATCAGGGTTTCGCCCTTCTTAACGCTGGAGGTTTCCGAGGCGATGTTAATTACGTCCGCGGAGAGCCTCTTGGCCGCTACTTCAAAAGATACGCGCGTGCGCGTGGAGGGTTCGTAAAATAAATTAACTACGGTTTTACCGCGCAAGGCCGGAACCTTTTTGATCTCGCGGGTAGAAACTTCCTTAAATGACTCGGCGGTAGAAAGGATTAACTCTAACTCGTCCTTACTTAATTCTTCCAACCCTAAAAGGTCTTTCCTGGTCCAGTTCATTTTTCGCTCTTTTCGACAATCACAACTTCATCCTTACCCTCGGTCTCCTGCAAACGCACTTCTACTGTTTCGTCTTTGGAAGTCGGAATATTCTTACCCGCGTAATCTGCCCGCACCGGCAGTTCGCGATGCCCGCGATCAACCAAAACCGCCAGCTGTATGGATTTAGGCCGTCCAAAATCTACCAAGGCATCCAGCGCTGCCCTGACTGTACGGCCGGTGTACAGGACATCATCCACCAGCACCAGGTTTTTGGCGTTAATATCAAAATCTATCTCGGTCTTGCGCACTAACGGCTGGCCCGAAGCCAAAGCCAGATCGTCGCGGTATAAGGTGATATCCAGGGCGCCGGTCAGAACATCTTTTCCTTCGATGTTTTTAATACAGCTGGCTAGGCGCTGGGCCAGATAAACTCCGCGGTTCCTGATCCCCACCAGGCACAGATTCTCTATGCCCTTGTTTTTTTCGACTATCTCGTGGGCAATCCGCATGATCGCCCGGGCAAGCGCATCTTTATCCAATATCTTAGCTTTTTCTTTCATCGGTTAGCAGGCATAAAAATACCCTTGGTGGTTTGCCAAGGGTTATGGTTGTCTGGATTTATCCGCTGCATTTTACGCTCCACCTTGCCAGCCTCTCAAGGGCTTGGGCTTAAAGGTTATCTGTAATTTGTTTAAGTATAGCATATTTGCCTCTCTTGTCAAGACTTTACAACCGCGTCAAATGATAACTACAAACTCCCCCCGGGGCTTTTGGTTGCGGAATTTTGCGATTATTGCCTGCGGGGTAGAGCGGATAACTTCTTCGAATTTCTTAGTCAGCTCCCGGGCCACCACAATCTCCCGGTCCCCAAAAACTTCCCCTATGTCTTGTAAGCTAGCCAAGATACGATGCGTTGATTCGTAGCAAATAAGAGTACATTTTAATCCGCTTAACTCTTGCAGCTTGTTTTTGCGGGATATTTTTTTATTCGGCAGAAAGCCGGCGAAGTAGAATTCATGCGCCGGCTTACCCGAAAGAACCAGGGCGTTCACCAAAGCCGCCGGGCCGGGTATAAAAGTCATCTCCAGGTTATTTTTTATGGCCAGATTGATCAGGTTATACCCCGGGTCCAGTATCCCGGGTGTTCCGGCATCCGAGACCAGCGCGATATCTTTGTTATCTTTCAAAAGCCCAAGCAGATATTCGGCTTTGGTGAATCGGTTGCGCTGGAAGAAACTGGTAGTAGGCTTAGCTATACCGTAATGCTCAAGCAATATTTTGGTGTGCCGCGTATCTTCACAGGCAATCAGGTCCACACTTTTTAAGACTTCGATCGCCCGTAAGGTAATATCTTTTAAATTACCTATGGGAGTAGCGACGACATAAAGCATTATTCGACTGTGACGGACTTGGCTAAATTACGCGGCTGGTCTACATCGCAGCCGCGCTTGGTAGCGATGTGATAGGCGATCAGTTGCAGGGGCAGCGCTGTTAAGAGGGGCGAAAATAACTCCTCTACCTTAGGAATATAAATAACTTCACCGGTTAACTGGGCAACTTCCTTATCCCCGCAACTGGCGATGGCGATGATTTTACCGTGCCGGGAGCGAATCTCCTGGATATTGGAAACCATCTTTTCGTAAACTTTAGAAGCGGGAGCAATGCAGACTACGGCGCGGTACTCGTCAATTAAAGCAATTGGCCCATGCTTCATCTCTCCCGCGGCATAACCTTCTGCGGGAATATAGGAAATCTCCTTCAGCTTGAGCGCTCCTTCCAGGGCCGAAGGATAGTTAATATTCCTCCCCAAATACAAGAATGAACCCAGGTGTGAATGCTTGCGGGCCAGGCGCGCAATATTGTTTTGCTCCTTGAGGACCAGCTCCTGCTGCCCGGGTATCTTGCGCAACTCCGACAGCAACTTACTGATTTTAGCCGCAGGCAGGATATTTCTTATTTCGGCAAGATAGAAAGCGAATAAATAGAGGGCAAGCATCTGGGCAGTATAGGCCTTGGTCGAGGCAACTCCTATTTCGGGCCCGGCATGCGTATAAATTATGCCTTCGGATTCGCGGGTCAGGGTCGCCCCTAATACATTGCAAATGGAGATCACGCTTGCGCCGCGCTTCTTGGCTTCCCGGACACCGGCCAGGGTGTCGGCGGTTTCGCCGGACTGGCTGATCGCCATCACCAGGGTATCCGGCCCGATCAAAAGGTCACGGTAGCGGAATTCGCTGGAAACATCTATTTGAGTCGGTATTGCGCACACGGATTCTAAAATATACTTGCCCACCAATCCCGCGTGGTACGCTGTGCCGCAGGCAACGATAAAAATATTCTTTATACTCTTAAGTTTATCCTCGGGGATATTTTGCTCTTCAAAAGTAATTTTGTTAGTCTGCCTGTCGACCCTGGAATGGATTAAATTTTCTAAGATCTTCGGCTGTTCATTGATTTCTTTGAGCATAAAATGCACAAAGCCGTTTTTTTGCGCCTGGGCAATATCCCAATTAATGCGTACGGATTTTTTGGCCACCGGCCTGCCTTCCAGGTCCGTCACCTTAAAATCGCTTTTGGTCAAAATAGCTACTTCGTTTTCGTCTAAAAAGACGATGTCCTTGGTTGATTCCAGAACTGCCGGGGAATCCGAGGCCAGAAAGTTCTCGCCCTTGCCCAAACCTAGGATCAGCGGGCTGCCATAGCGGGCACCAACCAGCTTATCCGGCTCTTGGGAAGAAATTACCCCGATGGCAAAAGAACCCGCCAGCAGCTTAAGGGCTTTACGCACTGCTGCCTCCAGTGGAATATTTTTATAAAATTTTTCAATCAAGTGCACAATGACTTCGGTGTCGGTCTGGCTGCGGAAAATATGCCCTTCTTTAATCAATTGGCCCTTAAGCGCTTCGTGGTTCTCAATAATTCCGTTATGGACCAGGGCAATTTTGCCTTTACAATCTTCATGAGGATGGGCATTTGCCTGCGTCGGAGCGCCATGCGTTGCCCAGCGGGTATGCGCTATGCCGACTGACCCGGAGAGCGGCCTGCTCTTTACTAACTTTTCCAATACGCTTATTTTCCCCGGAGATTTTCTTACGGACAGGCTGTTCTTTTTAGGCAGGATCACGGCTATGCCGCTGGAATCATAACCGCGGTATTCCAGGCGCTTTAGCCCGGTTAACAGGATAGGCTGCGCTTCTCTACTACCGATATATCCGACTATTCCGCACATAAGTATTTAATGACCCCGACGGGATTTGAACCCGTGTCGAGAGCTTGAAAAGCTCTTGTCCTGGACCAGGCTAGACGACGGGGTCGTAAATTTATTCTTCCTCTTCGGCAATGACCGGAGCTACACAGGAAACCCGGTCCTTGTCCTGTAATTTTATCAGGCGCACTCCCTGGGCAGAACGTCCGGTCTCCCGGATATCTTTTATCGCGCAGCGCAGGAATATGCCGTTTTGGGTAATCACCATTAATTCGTCGCTATCATTAACGGTTTTAAGATTGACCGCTTGGCCGTTTTTTTCGGTAACTTTTATATTAATCACGCCTTTGCCCCCGCGGCTGGTCAGGCGGTACTCTTCAATAGTAGTGCGCTTGGCAAAACCCAATTCGGTCACGGTAAGAATGGTCGAATCTTTCCTGGGCACGACCATATCAATAACTTCGTCTTTTTTAGCTAAAGAAATCGCGCGTACCCCCTTGGCCCCTCT
>JBAZIT010000075.1:0-6397 GCA_041651675.1 Candidatus Omnitrophota bacterium
TTTTATTTTGAAGGGAATAACCTTGATCCGGATACCTTAAGCGTCCTCCTGAAAAATCTCAATCCTAAGAAGACATTTGTGATTGTAATTTCCAAGTCCGGCGAGACCACCGAGACCAAAGCTGCTTTTATGGCGGTCCAGGATTGGCTTAAAAAGGCGGTTGGGAAAAAATACGGCCGCCAGATCATCGCTATTACCGATCCCCAAGCCGGTTCTTTGCGTAAGATAGTTAAGCTGGAGCAGGAAAAAGACGCTTTAAGTTTCCGCAGCCTGCCTTTATTAAAAGGCGTGGGCGGCAGGTTCTCAGAGCTGAATATGGGCCTTTTGCATCTGGCTATTTCAGGGGTCGATATTAAAGAAGTTTTAGCCGGAGCAAAAGACATGTTTATGAAATGCAGCCGGGCAAATTACACTGAAAATCCCGCCTACCTGTACGCAGTATTGCATTATATCCTCTATAAGCAAAAAAATAAATCTTTGGCTGTTATGATGCCTTTTTCCGAGGGCTTGAAGTCAACCGCTGACTGGTATGTTCAGTTATTAGCCGAGAGCTTAGGCAAGAAATACATCCGCAAGATCGAGTTCCTGGCTGACGGCAGTGAAGCCTGGCATCAGGACAGGAATGCCGTGGTGAATGTAGGGAGGACGCCTATACCTTGCCGCGGCACAGGCGACTTGCATTCAGTCCAGCAGAATAACGTGGAGGGGGAAAATAATAAGGTTATTACTTTTATCAGGGTGGAGAAGTTTAGAAATGAGATTAAGATCCCGGGCAAGGGCGATATTCTATCCGCTAAACGTTTCTCGGAATTGCTCACGCTTGCCGAAGAAGCCACTGAATGGGCTTTGGTCAGGGAAAAGCGGCCCAATTGCACGATTACCCTGGAGCGCATTTCTCCTTATACCTGGGGAGCGCTTTTGTTCTTTTTTGAAATGGCAACTGCCTTTGAAGGCGAACTGTTGAACGTGAACGCCTTTGACCAGCCCGGAGTAGAAGGGTATAAGAATTATATGTACTATAAATTAGGCAAGCCCGGAGTCTCCCAGGATATAGCCAGCGAGATCAAAAACCATCCTCTTGTCAAAGACCCCAAATTTATCATTTAATAATTCAGCGTCTGGCTTGTCTTGTTCCTCCGCAGGGACACGCGCTTACCGGAATTCATATGCCCTGCTTTGGAACAATCCAATCCATCCGCTGAGATAATTTAATATGTTAAAAATCGGTAATTTAAGTTTGAAATCGAATCTTATTTTGGCGCCTATGGCGGGAGTAAGCGATCTGCCTTTCCGCAGGCTTAACCGCAAGTTCGGGGCGGAGCTGGCTTTTGTGGAAATGATCAATTGCCGTTCGATAAGTTTCAAAAGCCGGCGCACGCAAAGCATGCTTAGCTCTGGCCCTAAAGATAAGCCCTTGGGTATTCAGTTGTTAGGTTGTGAAGAAAAATTCATCCTTAAGGCCCTGGATGTGCTCAAAAGCTATAAATTTGACCTTCTGGATTTTAACGCTGCCTGTCCGGCTAAGAAAGTTGTCCGGCGCAAAGAGGGAGCCGGCCTGCTGAAAGAGCCCAAGAAGCTGAAAAAATTACTTAAGCTGGTAGTTAAAAATTCCCCGGTGCCGGTGACCGTAAAAATCCGCACGGGCTGGGATAAGGAATGCGTTAACGCCAAAGAAGTTGCGCTTTACAGCCAGGATGCCGGGGTTTCCGGAGTATTTATCCACGGAAGGACCAAGGTCCAGGGCTATAGCGGCGCAGTGGATTACGGCTCAATAACGAAAGTAAAAAAAGCTTTAGCTATCCCGGTTATTGCCAGCGGCGACATACTCTCCGCGCAGTTAGCCCAAAAGATGTTCAGTGAAACCGGTTGCGACGGATTAGTCATTGCCCGCGGTTCATTCGGCAATCCGTGGATATTTCAGGAAATAAAAGAGTTCTTAAGGACAGGCAAGATAATTCCTAAGCCTGCCAAAGAGACGGTCATTAAAATTATGCTGGAGCATTTAGCCGCTTCCATAGATTTTTACGGGGAAAGGAACGGAGTAGTGATCTTCCGCAAGTTTTTCGGCTGGTACACCCGGGGGTTCCGCAGGATCCGGCCCTTAAGGGAAAAGTCCTCCCGGGCCAGGACCCGCCTGGAAATGGAAGGAATAATCAAGCGGTCATGTTGAACCTGATTGATTTCGGATTCCAGAATTCCAATCTTTTCCGGCATATGCCGCTTTTTGACGAAATTTCTTATATCGGGCATGATGAGGATAAAGTCCGCCGGTATAAAGCAGTGCGCGAGAATCAAAACTGCGATATTTTATCCCTGAATTTTATCCGCGCGGACGAAAAAATACTATGGGAGGCGGTGGAGGATTTTATCAAGCGCAGCACTTCCAGCGCTGCTGCCAGCGTGCGCGGCGCTTATATTTTTGACCTGCTGACTATTGATATCCATAAAGAGATCAAAACATTCCAGCATTCGGAATTTACCGCCGTCATCATTAATACAGCCGGAAAATTAGCTCCCGGCCAGGCCAGGATGGTTAAATATTCTTCCGCCTACGCGTTGGTCCACAAGATAATTGCCGAGGATTGGGGAAAAATCACTTTCAAAACCGCAGTGAACGTATTCAAGGACAAAGCGGATTATTTAGATCTCCTTATTAAGCAGCTTTTAAGGGACTTTATTTTTCCGCATGACCCGGTCATTCTTTTATTAAATGACCTTAGCCAGAATCCCATATTTGATCCCCGGAACGGGACGCAGCAGGCGCGCATCCGGAAGGTGATCGCCGATCTTATCCCGAATTCCGTGGAATTTGTCCCGGAAATCTATATCCAGGATAAGAACGGGGCCAGAGAGCTTGTCTTTTAGCAAAGGCAGTTGCTTTATAGTTTAAAAGGTGTATAGTAGATAGATAAGGAGCCAAATGAAAAAATTATTTAAACGTAAAAGTGCGGTAGTTGAGCCGGTTATTCAGCCGGACCTGTCCGCAGCCATCGGCAGAATACAGCAACAACTGACTTTTCTGGAAAAGAAACTGGATACCCTGATCGCTCAATCTGCCGCGCCCAGGCCTGCTCAGCGTTTTGACAATTCTTTCCGCCGGAACAGGGGCGGCCGGGAAAATAGTTTCCGGGAGAAAAGTTTTACCAAAGCTATCTGCGCGGAATGCCATACCGAGTGCGAACTTCCCTTTAAGCCCACCGGAGACCGGCCAGTATACTGCAAAGAGTGTTTTGCCAGGCGCAGAGACGGAGGCGGTGTTCCTCCCGGAGAAGAGCGCGCTTCAGGCGGAAGAAAAAAGCCGTCTTTCCGCAAGCGCAGCAGAGACCGCGGGTAAAATAATTCCGGATAAATTATGGACAAAAGGATAAATTATTGATGAGATATAAGCACGCCTTATTTTTGAATCCCTATATTGAAGCCAGCGCCAACAGCACAATGATGCTTTTTCCTCCTACCGGCCTGGAATATGTGGCGACCAGCGCCAAAGGGTTAGCCGGAAAAGTCACGCTCATGGATTTAAGGCATGAGCCGGAGTTGGCGGATACGGAAAAACTGATTGCCTTTATTATATCCAGCCAGGTGGATATTTTATGCGTCAGTATCGGCTGGGACCGTCAGCTGGAAGAGATCTGTCAGATGCTTAACCGCGTTCCGGATAATATAACCCTGGTTGTAGGAGGTTATAAAGCTACTGAAAAAGTAGAGGAGCTCTTTAAGAAATGCCCGACGATCGATATCATTGTCAGGGGCGAGGGCGAGGAAACAATCCAAGAGATATTAAAAGATGCGCCGCTTAATGGCATCCTGGGTATCTCTTACCGCGAGAACGGCTCAACCAAGCATAATCCCAACCGCCCGCTTCCCGGAGTAGATAGGTTAGGTTCGCCTGACCGCTCACTTCGGCGTAACGATTATTCTTTCGCTTTAAACGGGATAAAAATAGCGGATATCAGCTTTGATTCGGTATTAAGCGCGCGGGGCTGCCCCTTTAACTGTAAATTCTGCACCTTCGGTTTGAATCCCCTCGGCCAAAAAAGGAATTACTCTGCCCGCAGCGTCGACTCCGTAGTGGATGAGATCCAAAGTTTAAAAGCGGGAGTGATCATCTTGAGCGACGATGATTTTTTTGCCAATCCCCAAAGGGCAGAAGCTATTTGCGACCTGATTATCGCCCGAAAGATCAAGAAACGTTTCATGGCCCAGGCGCGCATAGATATCGCTAAATATCCGAAACTGCTTGAAAAGATGGTCAAAGCCGGATTCAAGGCGCTCCTGATCGGCATCGAGTCCCCGCATAACTGGATACTTAAACAGTTGAATAAGGGCTTTAACCAGGATGCGATCCGGAAGTATTTCAAGGTCCTGAACAAATACCCTATTTTTTATAACGGTTATTTTATCTACGGGAATATCGGCGAGACGGAAGAAGAGATGCTCTACATCGGGCAATTTGCCAGGGAGATCGGAGTGGATTCTATCGCCTGCAATAAGTTAAGGATCGAGAAATTCTCATCGCTAAGAGACCTGGCCGAAAAAACTCCCGGGTATCATATTACTGACAGGGGGGAACTTTATTCCGATACCTACAGCCACGCCGCCTTAAAGAAGATAGGCCGGCGGATAAAGTTCTCTTTCTATACCCCCTCAAGATACGTCAAAATTCTCTGGAAGAATATTTTTATAGTAAGATTTTTTACCCTTAAAGAAATACTCTTTTTCTTAGGTGTGGCCCCGCGGCTCTTCATAAGTGTTATAGCCAGGGAATTGCGCCGGGGCAGGCTCGGAGATTCCCTGAAAAGGACGTTTATCAGTAATAAAAAATAGCCGTAGATGGTTGAACTTGGAGTTTTATGGCCGGCTATAAACAAAAAAGCCCCGATTTTCTACTGCTTCTCGGGGTTCTTTTGTAGGTGATAGGCCTAATAGCTCCCGCTATCGCTCCTAACCTCCTGTTGCTGTGTTCCTGTTTCTCCCTACACTGTTAGTATGCCATATATCTGGCCGGATTTCAAGTCCCCCCTGAAAAATCATACTTTAATCCCGCGTTGGGTATAGTATAATATCTAACTATGAATACACCTCAGGATACGCCTGTTCGATACTTAAAAGGCATCGGCCCGAAAAAGGCCGAGGTTTTTGCTCAGGCCGGTATTCATACCGTAGAAGAGCTGTTCTATTATTTTCCGCGGCGCTATGAAGACCGCACTAATTTTGTAGCGGTGGCCGAGTTAAAACCAGGCGAGACCCAGACAGTTAAAGCCAAAGTCCTGGCCCTGGGCCAGCATAATTCCTGGCGCAGGCGCAGGTTTAACATAACGGAAGTGGCAGTAGGAGATAATACCGGGAGAATAAACTGCGTTTGGTTTAACCAGCCATATCTGGCAAATTATTTAAAACCAGGGACAGAAGTTATCCTGTATGGAAAAGTTGAGCTTTACGGCGCCAAACTCCAGATGAGCAATCCGGAGTTTGAGACCTTAGTTGATGAAACCGATGCCCAGCTGGCTATCGGCGGCCTGGTGCCGGTTTATTCTTTACCCGCAGGATTTACGCAGAGGACCCTGCGCCGCCTGATCAGGAGCGCCCTGGATAAGTATCTGCCCCGGCTCAAAGAATGCCTGCCTTATGATATAAGGAAGAGGAACAACCTGTTGAATTTAGCCAAGGCTTTGATCAATATCCATTTTCCGGAAAATCCTGAGCTGCAAAAAGAAGCTTACCGCAGATTGAGCTTTGAGGAATTTTTTTTGTTCCAGCTGCCGATTATTTTACGTAAATTAAAGAGAAAGGATAAAATAGGCATAGCGCATAAGGTGGAGGGAGAGCTGCTTAAGGGTTATATCTCCCGTTTGCCTTTTCAATTTACCGCTGCCCAGGCAAAAGTCATTGAAGAGATAAAATCAGATATGGCTGCGCCCCGGCCCATGCAGCGGCTTTTACAGGGAGATGTGGGCTCGGGAAAGACTGTGGTAGCGATTGCTGCCGGCCTGATGGCGATCCAGGGAGGATACCAGGCTGCCTTTATGGCGCCTACGGAAATATTAGCCCGGCAGCATTATGAAAAAATCAAAAATGAAAAACAATTGAATATAAAGTTACTCACCAGCAGCTTAGATAAGCAAGAAAAAGAGAAAATTTACCGCGGGATAAAAGAAGGCAAAATAGATTTGGTCATCGGCACCCACGCCTTACTGGAAGAGGGAGTGCAGTTTAAAAAGCTGGGCCTGGTTATTATTGACGAGCAGCATAAATTCGGGGTTAGCCAGCGCGCGGTCTTATCAACTAAAGGCGTAAGCCCGGATATTCTGATCATGACTGCTACACCTATTCCCCGGACACTGGCCATAACCCTTTACGGAGACCTGGATGTCTCCATTATTAATGAACTGCCTCCGGG
>JBAZIT010000076.1:0-6309 GCA_041651675.1 Candidatus Omnitrophota bacterium
AGGAATATTTTTTAAAGCATCATAGATCGCATTAACCGGGAAAGGCCTTAAAGAGGTGACTTTAAGTAAGCCGACTTTCTTGCCCTTGGCCCTTAACTCATCAATAACTTCCTTAATCGTCCCGCAGACTGAACCCATTGCCACGATCACCTTTTCAGCATCTTTTAACTGGTAACCTTCAACCAGACCGTTGTAAGTCCTGCCGAATACTTTGGCGAATTCCGCGGTCAGTTTAGGGATCAAGGCCAGGGCTTCTTCCTGTGTCTTATTTAAGGCAAACCTGGCCTCCATATAATATTCCGGGTCAACTAAGGGGCCTAAGGTTAAAGGATTTTCAACATCTAATTTATAGGGGGCTTTATAAGGGGAGAGAAATTTATCTACCTGTTCCTGCGACGGCATATCCACGGTTTCCATACCGTGCGTGAGTATGAAACCGTCCATACAAACCATTACCGGAAGCATTATGGATCTATCCTCGCCTAACCTGTAAGCGATCAGGTGCAGATCCATCGCTTCCTGTATATCTTCAGCGTGGAACTGGATCCAGCCTGAGTCGCGCAACGAAACTACATCCTGATGGTCATTCCAGATATTTATCGGAGCGGAGATCGCCCGGGCAGCCGTAGTCATAATTACAGGCAAACGCATGCCGGCAATATTATAAAGGACTTCGGCCATATAAAACAAGCCCTGGGAGCTGGTCGCGGTATAAGCGCGCACGCCGGTTGCCACCGCGCCCAAAACTACCGAAGCTGCGGAATGTTCGCTCTCCACATTGACAAATTGGGCATTCAGGCGGCCGTCAGCGACTATTTGGGCCAATTCTTCCACTATGTGCGTCTGGGGAGTGATCGGATAAGCCGAGATCACGCCGGGCTTACAAAGCCGGACGATCTCGGCCACAGCCATTGAACCTTCTAATAATTCCTTCATTCCGCTCCCTCTTCTTTGATCATTTCAATATCCTTCTTGGGGCAAACTGCCGCGCAAATACCGCAGCCTTTACAATAGGCCAGGTCAACCTCATAGGTATTTTTACCTTGGCCGCTGATACAGGATTCCGGACAGGCTGCCACGCACATATTACAGGCAATACAGTTCTTTTTTAAGAACTTCGGCCGGCTTTCAGTGCGCCAGGGCCCGGTCTTATTGCTTTTACTGGAACCCGGTTTACAGATCAATGGACCAAACATAAATTACCTCTTAATCTTATTATTTACTAAATTAAAACCTTCCTGGGCAGCCTTGATATTACCTTCCTGGAGCTTGGCGCTGAATCTATGTTTGATAGCTGCGATCAGATCATCCAGGGCCAGCTCCGCGGTAGCCGCGCAAAAAGCTCCTAAGAGAGCGGTGTTTCCTAACGGCCTGCCTATGTATTTTAAGGCAATCTCATTTGCCGGAACCACAAAAACCTTCTGCTTAGGCTTAACCTTAGGGACCTGGACCTGCTCTTCTTTGCCGTTAATAATGGCAATCCCGTCTTCTTTAAGCCCGGAAAAACAATTATATCCGCGCATAATAGTATGGTCTACGATAATGACGTAATCCGGCTCATATATCTGGCTGCGCAAGCGCACCGGCTTAGAGTCCACGCGCACAAAGGCGTTCATCGGGGCGCCCATACGGGCAGCGCCGAAACTCGGGAAGGCGTAAGGGCATAAACCTTTCAAAAAGTAGGCATAGCCCAGTAATGAAGCGGTAGTGATTGCGCCCTGGCCTGCGCGGGCATGGATTCTTATTTCTTTCATTTATTTGCTCAGCTCCAAAATGATAAGTAAAAATGTCTAAGTATGATATAACCTTTCCTGTATTTTGTCAAATAATTTATTTTTTACAGGTTTTGCCTGATCAAGCTGGAGGTCTCGCTAAGCAGTTTCAAGATCTGCTCTGCCTTCTGCGGGTCAAATGTCCCCAGGCCGCAAGCAGGTGAAATCATCAAGCGCTCTGATATTAACTTCCCGGCAATCCCTTTTTTTACCAAACTGCCAATGCCCTGTTTGAGCCTGTCGGCTAAAAATTGCGCGTTTTCTTTGGAGCTGAACTCCTGTGTAGGCACGATCCCCCAGCAGATCACTCCTTCCCTTTCCAGGAAGCTCTTCAGGCCTTGCGCATAGAGGACAAATTTATCCAGGAAGCTGAAAGCATCGAAATTGATCAGGCCAATGCAAGGCAGGTCCGTAAATACCGACCAGTCCGTATTGCCGCAGCAATGCACGCCCAGCAGGACATCTTCTCCCTTAATATTCTCGGCGAATTCGCTCAAAACCCCCAGGACATCTTCCCGGCTGACCGGGGTATAAGCTGAACCTAAGGTGCTCAGGTACGGCTCATCGATAAAAGCAATGATTGGTTTACCGAATTTCCTGAATAAGTTGATCTGCCAGCGCAATTTCATCGCTAAAGCTTTTATAGCGGCCTGCCTGAATACTTCATCATGCAGAAGCAGGCGGCCATTTTCATCCTTTACGCTGGCCAGGAAGGTAAATGGCCCGGTAACCTGGACTTTAATGAAATCTATCGGCTTTAGATCCGCGTTATTCAACCTCTCATAGAACCTGTACAGGCCCGCGGCAAACTCAGGGCTTATTTTAAAATACTCCGGGTCATCGCTGATAATTTTTTCATAGAAGAGCTCCAGCTCTTTTTCTTTAGGCTCAAAAACCAGGCTGTTCCCTTTTATTTTAAGGCCAGGCAGATTCTCGCTGAATTGCACGACCATGCCTTCACGGAAGTCCCTTTTGGGAAGCTGCGGCCAGAAAGGCGCCTGCGGGACGTATTTAAAAATAAGGTCCAGCGCCTTATCCGCATCCAGGTGCGGAAAACTGCCTGTTCCCGTAGCTAATCCTCTAATTATTCGCATACCTTCTCTCTTTTCAGGAGGCCGCTGGAAGCGATCTCGACGATTTCTTCTACCTTTACCTTAAATATAATAAACTTTTCTGACAAGCCCAGCTCAAACCTTTCATGCGGCTTGCCCTTGGTAACCCCTTCAATTATACGCAGCGTAGACAATTCCAATTCTTTCTGCGATAAGTCTTTGACCAAAACATCATATTCCTGGCCCTTGCTGATAACCTCTACCGAACCGTTCAACTGGTAACCCATCAAAGTATCATTATCCATAAGAGAAATAGAGACCCTCGGGTTGACCGCCAGGTTCTGGGATGTCCGGCCAATGCTGTAATCCACCAGATAAATAAAATTATTCTCCAGCTTCAGGATGAACTTCGGCGCGGCATTGGGCCTTGCCTCAAGATTACAGGTAGCTACGCTGACAAAGGCGCGCGACTTTAACAGGTCGACTATTTTTTTATTCATTTATTTTGAATGATTATCGGCCAATTCTTTCAAGATACCCTTGGGAAAACGGCTTCCCTCGGAAACTATCCTTCCCGATCTGTCTATCACAAAATAAGCCGGGACTCCTAAAAGGTCATAAGCTTCAGCACCTAGGCTATCCCTGTCCAGAAGCACGGTAAAGCTTAAATTACGGCTATTCACGAAATTCTCTACTTTGTATTTTGGCTCTCCCACATTTATGGCTAAAAGCGCTATGGAGTCCTTGGCCAGGTTCGCGAACTCGGCATTCAATGTTTTCAATTCTGTCCGGCAATAAGGGCACCAGGTAGTCCAGAAGAACAAGACCACTGCCTGCTTACCCTGATAATCGCTCAAGGAAATTGTTTTGTCGTTTAAATCGGCTAATTGGAAATCCGGCGCTTTTTTTAAATCCGCAGTTGTATTATTTTCAGCCGCGTAAACGCAGGAGGCAAAACAAACAAACGCGAGTAAAACAGCTATAAAACCGAAATATTTCTTCATCTTAAAATCTCCTTATCCCGCTGTAAATAAAATAAAGCCCGATACCGAGAAGCAGCAGCGCGCCGATCTTTTTAACATACTCCATCCATCTTCCCGACTTAGGCAGATTGATCAATATGCTGCTAAAAGTCCCGGCAAGGATCAAAATTATGCCCATGCCGTAAGCAAAAACCATCAAAAGGCTCATCCCGTAAAGAATGTTTTTCTTCGCCGCCAAATAAGCCAGGATCGAAGCTAACACCGGCGTAAGGCAGGGCGAAGCCACTAACCCGGTGCTCAGGCCCAGCAAAAAAGTAGCCAGGTAGCCTTTTTTCTTAACTTTAACCTGCGGCCCCTGCCAGGCCAGGTTAAACAGGTCCAGCCACATTAACCCTGCAAACAGGATAATAATCAGGCCGACCGCAATAAGCGTTACCGGGTGGTTACTTATTTTACCGAAAAATATCCCGCCCAGCGATGCAAGCAGGCCTAATATAGAATAAGTTACCGCTATGCCCGTTACAAAGATCAGGCTTAAAATAAAACCTCTTATTTTCGATTTTCCGCTGTTAGCGCTGATATAAAATACAGTGACGGGAATAAGCGCGTAAACGCAAGGCGTCAGGCTGACCAGCACTCCGCCGGCAAAAGCAAAAATATAATCAATAGGGCTACCTGAGAGATTCATCGATCCATTTTAGGTATGGCTTAAAACCGCTGGCTATAGGTATAGCGATTATCTCCGGGACTGCATAGCTATGGTTAGCCTTAACCGACTTTACGATCTTATTGAATTTTTCTTTACGGGATTTTACGATCAACAGCGTTTCTTTAGCCCGCTCAACTTTACCCTGCCACCAAAAAAGGGATTTTACACCGGCAACAATATTCACGCAGGCTGCCAGTTTATCCTGAACAAGTTTTTTGGCTATTTTATCCGCTTCTTTTTTATTCCCCGCGGTTATTAATACTATGATATGCATTTTTTAAGCAGCTTGGCAAACCGGGAGCCCATTCTTAAGCATTCCTTGGTTGAACGCTCATCCGGAGCATCTATAGCTGCCGGCCCATAGTGGTCACCCTGAAAATCACCCTGAATAATCATACCATGTATGAGCATGGCATGCAAGATATCCAAAATAGCGGTCTCATTGCCACCGGCGATATTGCGGCTGGAAGAAAATGCCGCGCCAACTTTGCCGTCTAATTTTCCGTGAAACTTGACTGAATCGTCGAAAAGTTTTTTGATCTCGGCAGACATCGAACCGTAATAAGTAGGCGAGCCGATAACCAGGCCGTCGTAGGTCAATAATTCATCCACGCCGACATCTTTAATATCCTTAACCACTGCTCCTGCCCCCTCCTGCCTGATGCCCTCAGCGATAAGCTCGGCCATTTTTTTAGTGTTGCCTCCGCGGGAATAATAAATAATAAGCGCGCCTTTCATTATTTCCTCCCTTCTTCTTCAACCTTGATCGACCTTATCCTGCCGAATTGCGAACAGACATCAAAAACCAGCGTGGGATCCTGCGTGTTGAGATTGATCTTAAAATTATTGCCCTTCTGACCGGGATCCGCAACCTCGGAGATCTCCAGGCCCTCCCCGAACTCAGCCAGGGAGTTCTTCACTGCCTCCAGGTCAGTATTATAGGTATGTAAAATAAACCCGAGTTTAAATACTGGCTGGAAGATCATCGTAACATTATCACCGAAAGCATCCTGCCGCTGTCCTGGACTTCCTTGCGGAAGGAGAAAAAATCAGTATTCGCGCAATAAGTGCAATAACCGGCATCCCCTGTATTTTCTTCCCGCACGCCGCAAGCAATCAACTGCTTTCTATTTACCGCAGCCAGGTCCAGGTATAAACGGCCGGATCTTTCAACTAATCCCGCGGGAAAATAATTATTGAATTCCGCGGATACCTCATAACAGCAGCTCCTGATGCACGGACCAAAACCTACCCGCAATTCGGCGGGCTTAGTTCCAAATTTATTGCGCATTAACTCTATCGCCCGAAGAACGATATTCTCCCGGGAACTGCGCCAACCCGCATGGAGTAAACCAATAGCCGGCCTGGCCGGGTCATAAAGAAATATGGATAAACAATCCGCGGTAAATATAGCTAACGGCAGCCTTTTTAGATCGGTAATAAAACCGTCGGTATCCGGGACTGCCGCGGCGTAATCCAAGGCGCCCCTGCCCCGGCTTTCTTTGCCGGCATAGCGGACATTATTTCCGTGCTGCTGCTGGGCGCAAACTAAATCCCTATAATCTATATCCAGGCTGGTTAAGAAATTTTTACGGTTATCTAACGCGCTTTCGGTGTGGCCGTAGGATAAAGACATATTCCCGTGGCTGCGGCAGCTAAAAGCGCTGGCCAGGCGGGGATCATTCAAACTGTCCAGCGGGTTAAATACTTTAGGGGCTAATTTCAACAAGTTTATTCCTGGATTTATCGCCTTTAATGATCTTGATCTGATATTTCTTTATTTTGAGATGTTC
>JBAZIT010000077.1:0-6298 GCA_041651675.1 Candidatus Omnitrophota bacterium
GCAGGCCAGGCGGCTAAGGAGCAGCCTAAGAAAATATTGCGCCTGGCTAAAGAAGGGGATCTCCGGCAGATCGAAGAGAACCGCATCAAGGCCAAGGAAGTTTTTAATTCCTGCGTTAAAAAAATAGAAGAGCATAAGCTGGATATGAAGCTGGTCCAGGCAGAATATTCCTTTGACCGCTCCAAGATCGTATTTTATTTTACGGCTAACGGCCGGGTGGATTTCAGGAACCTGGTTAAGGATCTGGCCAAGATTTTTAAAGCCAGGATCGAATTAAGGCAGATCGGCGTGCGCGATGAAGCCAGGCTTTTTGGGGGATTCGGCCCCTGCGGTAGGGAGCTCTGCTGCGCCCGTTTCTTGAAAGATTTTGAGCCGGTAACGATCAAAATGGCCAAGGAAGAAGGCCTGCCCTTGAATCCGCCGAAGATCTCCGGGATCTGCGGAAGGCTGATGTGCTGCCTTTCTTTTGAATATGAAAGCTATAAATTACTTTCTAAGGGGCTTCCCCGCGAAGGCGAGCATGTGCATACTCCGCAAGGCAAGGGCAAGGTAATGAATACCAACGTATTCAAGCGCACTGCCTCTGTTCAGCTTGAGGATGGGACATGGATAGAAGTAAGTTACAAGGACAAGGAACATGGAAAATAAGTTTTACCTGACTACGCCTCTCTATTATGTAAACGCCGCTCCGCATATCGGCCATTCCTATACCACGATCGCCGCGGACACCTTAGCCCGTTATCTGCGCAAGGCTGTAGGCGAGGATAAGGTCTGGTTCCTTACCGGCACTGACGAGCACGGCCAGAAGATCCAGCGCGCTGCCGATAGCGCAAAATTAAGCCCGCAGGATTTTGCGGATAAGACGAGCCTGCAGTTTAAGGAGCTCTGGAAAAAACTGGATATTTCATATAATGATTTTATCCGCACTACCGAAGAGCGGCATGTTAAAACCGTGCAGAAGGTTTTAGATATCCTCTATAAAAAAGGGGATATCTATGAAGGCAAATATGAAGGGTTGTATTGCACTCCCTGCGAAACATTCTGGCTGGAGTCGCAGGTTCTGGAAGGTAAGTGCCCGGATTGCCAGAGGCCGGTAGAAAAAATTACCGAGACAAATTATTTCTTTAAGCTGGCTAAATACCAAGAATGGCTGTTAGGTTATTTAAATAATAACCGGGATTTTATCAAGCCTTCCAGCCGCTACGAAGAAACTTTAAGCTTCCTGGAATTGAACAAATTGAACGACCTGTGTATTTCCCGGCCCAAGGAACGTTTAAGCTGGGGCATACCTTTGCCGTTTGCGCCGGGCCATGTTACTTATGTCTGGTTTGACGCGCTGATCAATTATATAAGCGCCGTAGGCGAGTTTGATGAAAACGATAAATATCAGTCCAAGTGGTGGCCGGCCCAGCTGCATCTAATGGCCAAGGATATATTACGGCAGCATACGGTATATTGGCCGATCATGCTGCATGCTCTGGGCGTGGAACTTCCGAGAAGAGTTTTCGCGCACGGCTGGTGGCTGATCAATGAAGATAAGATGTCCAAGTCCAAAGGTAATGTGGTCAACCCGCTGGATATGATCAAAACATACGGGCTTGACGCTTACCGGTATTTTCTTTTACGCGATGTGCCTTTTGGCCTGGATGGGAATTTTTCGGAAAGCGCGATCATTAAGCGCTACAACAGCGATTTAGCCAATGACCTGGGGAATCTTGTCTATAGGACCCTGACCATGGTTGAGAAATACTTCGCGGGTAAAATCCCGAATGTTGATCTGGGCGGGCTTACCGAAGATAAACAGGTTGGCGCTATAATGGCTAAGATTGAAAACCTGAAGCCTTTAGTTTATGCGGCGTTGAACAACCAGGATTTTTCCAGGGCCTTAGAAGGTATTTGGGAGTTGATCGGAACAGCAAATAAGTATGTTGAGGAAACCAAGCCCTGGAACCTGGAAAAAGGCGGCAAGCAGGAAGAGCTTAAAAAATTTATCCGCGTATTAGTAGAGGTAATCCGCAAGGTTAGCGAAGAGCTGGAGGCGTTTATGCCCCGGACAGCCGCTTTGATCCAAGAGCAGGCCGGAAGCAGTACTATAAAGAAAGGTTCTCCCTTATTCCCCCGCATATGTTAGTTGATACGCATTGCCATTTGGATTTCCCCGTATTTGATCAGGATCGAGATGAAGTTTTAAGCCGGGCCAGGGCCCAGGGAGTAGAGTATATTATTAATATCGGCGCCAGCCTGGAAGGCTCCCGGAGATCGGTTGAACTGGCTCAAAGATACGCTTCCGTCTATGCGACAGTCGGCATTCATCCTCACGAAGCAGATGATTTTAACCCGGAAACAGAAAAAGAAATAAGGGATCTGGCCAAGAAGAACAAAGTCGTAGCTATCGGCGAGATCGGTTTGGATTACTTTAAGGGCTACTCTAAAAAAGAAAATCAACCCTTTTTGTTTTTAAGCTTGATCAGGCTGGCTAAGGAATTGAACTTGCCGTTGGTCATCCATACCCGGGAAGCTCAGAGTGATACTTTGAGGATTTTAAAGGAAGCGCTGCCGGTCAGGGCAGTGGTGCATTGTTTTTCCGGTGATAAAGGGTTTTTAAAGGAATGCCTGGATCTGGGTTTTCTGGTTTCCTTCACCTGTAACGTTACTTATAAAAAAGCGGATAGCCTAAGAGAGATAATTAAGACTGCTCCGCTGGAGAGCCTGCTGCTGGAAACAGATGCCCCATATTTGTCGCCGGAGGGTTTGCGCGGCAAAAGGAATGAACCGGCCCAAGTCCGGCTGCTGGCTGAGCTGGTTGCTGAACTTAAGGGTTTAAAATTTGAAGAAGTAGCCGAAGTTACCACGGCTAATGCCAGGAGATTCTTTAATTTTTAGATGGACAGCCAGGTAAGTATTATAAAATGCGCTGATTATACCCCGCAACTCGTCGAGGTCAGCGTAAGAAAAGCGATCGGCCTGCTCGGCGGCATAACGCGTTATATCAAGCCGGGCTCAAAAGTATTGGTCAAACCGAATATGCTGATGGCCAAGGAACCGGAGTATGGCATTGATACTCATCCGGAAGTGGTGCGCCAGGTGATCCGGGTATTAAAAGATAATAATTGCCATATTTTTGTAGGTGATGGCCCGAGTGTGTGGGGCAATGAAATTGAAAATGTAGATGAAGTTTACCGGCGTTCAGGTATCTCGAAGGTCTGCCAGGAAGAAAAAGTAGAGTTGGTTAAATTTGACAAGCGGCGCATGCGCGCCAAGTTCCCCTTAACTACCTGGTTAGACCAGTGCGATCATTTAGTGAATATCCCCAAGCTTAAAACTCATGGGCTCACGCTCTTTACCGGAGCGATCAAGAACCTTTTTGGCCTGGTCTCCGGGACTTTTAAAACCGAGCTGCACAAAAATTATTTTCAGATTGAAGAATTTTCGAAAATTGTAGTAGATGTTTACGCAGAGGCAAAGCCGGCTTTGACTATTATCGACGGGATCGTAGCTATGGAAGGGGATGGCCCGGCAACCGGTGGAAAGCTGCGCAGCTTGGGATTATTATTGGCAGGCAAGGATTGCGTAGCGTTGGACAGCGTGGCAGCTAAGATAATAGGAGTTGAGCCGTTGGATGTTTTAAGCACGCGGGAGGCCAGCCAGAGGGGCCTGGGAACGGCGGATCTTCAGGCTATAAAAATACTCGGCGAGAAGCTGGAGGATTTAAAGGTCAAACCGTTCTTGCTTCCGGCATCCACCCCTTTAAACAAGAAGCTTCCTAAGCCGTTAATTAACGCGCTCAAGCGCCTGGTCAGGTATTATCCTTATCCGGTGCGGAATAATTGCACCCGCTGCTTTGCCTGTGTTAAAATATGCCCGGATAAATGTATCAGTATGCAGGGAAAAGGAATAGTTTTTGATTACCGAAGGTGTATAGCCTGTTTTTGCTGCCAGGAGGCCTGTCCTTCGGCAGCGATCAGGATCAAGAAGAGCCTGCTGGCTAAAATTATCGGGTTATGACTTTATGAAGATAAATACCATTGAATGGAAGAATAATAGAGTCCGGCTTATTGACCAGACTAAGCTTCCGGCCAAATTGGAATATGTGAATATTGACAAAATGGAAGAGTTGTGGTCGGCAATCAAGCTTTTGAAAGTGCGCGGAGCTCCGGCATTAGGCGCGGCAGCCGCATTAGGCGTGTATCTGGGAATTAAGGACGCGCAGGCGAAAGATTTTAAAGCGTTTGCCAGAGAATTGGATAAAGTAGCTAAGTATGTTGCCAGTTCCCGTCCTACTGCCAGGAACCTTTTTTGGGGAATAGAAAGAGCAGCCAAAGCAGCGCTGGAAAGTAAAGATAAAAATCCGCTTACGCTTAAAAAATTGATCCTTCAGGAAGCGCTTAAGATCGTTGAAGAAGACAGGCTTAGCTGCCGCCAGCTTGCCGGATACGGGAGCAAGCTGATCAAAGACGGCGATACCATTTTGACTATTTGCAATGCAGGTATCCTGGCAACCATTGATTACGGCACAGCTTTAGGCGTTATTTACCGGGCTAAAGCAGAAGGTAAAAGAATAAAAATTTTTGCCAGCGAAACCCGGCCTTTATTGCAAGGTTCGCGCTTGAGTGCCTGGGAACTAAAGAAAAGCGGCATTGACGTAACGGTCATCTGCGATAATATGGCGGCTTCCCTTATGCAGCAGGGCAAAATTAATAAAGTGATCGCCGGCGCCGACAGGATTGCTGCTAACGCAGATTCAGCCAATAAGATCGGGACTTACAGCCTGGCAGTTTTAAGCAGATACCATAATATCCCTTTTTATATTGCTGCTCCGGCTTCGACTTTTGATCTTAGTTCTAAGAGCGGTAAAGATATTCCGATCGAGGAGCGGAACAGCCGGGAAGTCAGCGAGTTATTGTTCAGGAAGAAAGTAGCGCCGGAAGGAGCCAAGGTTTTTAATCCGGCTTTTGACGTTACCCCGCATAATTTGATCAGCGCGATTATTACGGATAAAGGAGTTATCAGGCCGCCGTATAGAAAAAATATTAAGAGGGTAGTTAGCAGGTAGTAGTTAGCATATAGGAAGGATAAATGCTGGTAAAAGATATAGGAGAGTTTGGGTTAATAGAGAGGTTTAGAAAATCAATCAAGACAGATTCCTCCGTGGTAGCGGCAAGCGGGGATGATTGCGCGGTCTTAAGGATGGATAGATCAAATTATCAGCTCTTGACCTGCGATATGCTCGTGGAGGATGTGGATTTTACCTTAAAAGACAATCCCTATCTTGTCGGCAGGAAGGCGATCGCCGTTTCGCTGAGCGATATTGCCGCCTGCGCCGGCCAGGCGCGCTATTGCGTTATCTCTTTGGGCTTGCCCGGAGATACTGCGCTTAAATTTACGGATGCGCTCTTTAAGGGGATGTTGGATGTTTCCCGAAAATATAAAGTTAATATTGTCGGAGGAGATTTAAGCCGTAGTAAAAAAATTATTATTGATGTAAGCATGCTTGGCCAGGTAGAGAAGAAGCGCCTGGTTTTAAGGAGCGGGGCGCTGCCGGGCGATATTATCTTTATGACCGGAAAACTTAGCGGGCCTGCTTCGGGCAAACACCTTAAATTTCCCCCGCGCCTGAAAGAGGCAGAATTTTTAACCCGTAATTTCAAGATTAATGCCATGATCGATATCTCCGATGGATTAGTCCAGGATTTAAAGCATATACTGGATAGAAGCAAGGCGGGGGCAGTGATCTATGAGGATCTGATACCGTTGGCTAAAGGAGCTCCCGGTTTATCCGTCAGCCTGCAGAGCGGGGAGGAGTTTGAATTGCTTTTCACGCTTTCCCGGAAAGAAGCCCGGAAGCTGTTCGAGAAAAGGCCGTTTGAATTTAAACCCATCGGCGAAATAATGCCGAAGAAATACGGCTTAAAATTAATAGATAAGGAAGAAAGAGCCATTAATATCATTCCGAAAGGGTTCAGGCATTTTTAAATGCAGATAATTTCCTGCTCAGTTAAAGAGACTCTACATTTAGGCAGGCTGCTGGCCAAGCATCTTAGGGCAGGAGATATAATTTGCCTCCAGGGAGAGCTTGGCGCAGGCAAAACCGTATTCACTAAAGGCATTGCCGAAGGCCTGGGCGTAAATAAAGCTAAAGTCACCAGCTCTTCATTTATTCTTGTCCGCCGTCACCTGGAAGGAAAAATCCCTCTTTATCACTTTGACCTTTACCGGCTTAAAAACCCGGCGGATATAGCCGCTGTAGGATATGAGGAATATCTCTACGATGAGGGTGTTTCAGTCATTGAATGGGCGG
>JBAZIT010000078.1:0-6297 GCA_041651675.1 Candidatus Omnitrophota bacterium
TCTGGCCGTCGCCTCCGTTAAAAACTTTGCTCCAGCCATGATACGGAAATCCCAGGCTTGCCGTAGCGCCGGTCACAGACACTGTTAATGGCGTCTGCCCGTATTTAAAGCCTATTGTATCCACTACACTCTTACTCACATCCAGCATCTCTACTTCCAATAGTACCGCTGGGATAGGGACGTCCAGGGAAGTGATTGCTTGAGTAATGATTGCCATCTTGCTGGGTACATCCGTGACCGTAAGGCTGTTGGTGCGGTAATCTTCAACCATTGAGCCATCCTTACTCAAAAGCTTCTTGACTACCTCAGTGATACCCGATTCTTCGGCGACCTTCCATTTACCGCCTTCTGTACTGTCGGAGCTAGATGAAGATGATGTGGTGCCGCTGCTGCTTATATTATTTTTCATTTCTTCCTTCAATGAAGAAGAAGAAACAGTAGCGTACTTGAGGTAGAAAACCTTGGTCACTGTCTGCGTTGTCGGTTTTCCCCAGTCATTCACGATAAAAACGCTCGATTCCGGGTCCAGGTCATACGAAAGGTTATTGGCTTTGAATATTTTATCCATTGCTTCCTGCAAAGGGACTTTATCCATATAAAGGGTCATTTTTCTGTCCTGGACCCCCTCGGAAGCAATGAAATTCAAGCCGGCCTGGATTGACAGGAGCTTCAATATATCCTTTAGAGACGCATCCTGCAGGTCCATGGATATGATCACGCTCTTATAAGCCGATAAGGGCGGGCCATCCAGCGCGTTTAATTTAGGAAGTAGAATAAGATTAAACAAAGTAAGGATAAAAACGAACGACCTGAAATTAATTTTCATAGCTTCCTCCTTTTATTCTGTTGTTGGTTGCTGACCACTGACAACCGAGGGGGACAATATATATTCTTTATTGCCGAAAAGCACGGTTACGCCCTCCTTACCTATCTCTACAATTTTGACATCCCCCAATATATCTCCTTTTTTTACTACCTGATCATTGATGATTGCCTGCGGAAAAACTCCTCCCCAGACCAGTCCTTGCACAGTGAAATTCGGCAGTTCCTTAGGCTGTTCCTGGACAACTGCCGGAGCCACTTTTTCCTCGACAACCAATGGCTCGAAAGGATCCCTTGAGCCTGGCGCTTTATACTCTACTTTCGGCCGGTTGATCAACCCCTGCTGTCCGGGGATACTGCTTCCCGGAGCCTTGGGGTCCTTTTGAGCAGCCATTAAGAGTCCCGGGCAACAGGCAACCATGGCCAACAAGGCTGCTAAAAAAACAATCAATGGGGGAAGCTTCTCCATTCTTATCATTAGTTCATGGCGCTAACTGAACTTATTTTCACGTTAGCTGTTAGCCCCTTCTTATCCGCATCGGTCTGGGGGCTGATAATAATATTATCTACCGTATAAACATTATCGGAAGATTCTATGCCGCTAATGAACTTGGCCAGGGCGTCATAGCTGGGCGCGTTAATACTGACATCAAAAATATCTTTAATGTAGTCGGGGCCCGGTAATTCTTTTTGGGGAGGCCTAACCGATAAAACCTCTACCCCCGCGGCCTTGGCGATATCATTAATATTGCCCATGACTTGGCTGGCCTCTTTCCTGGAAAGCAGCTTCTTATACGCCGTAATATTGCTTTCCAGCTGGCTTATCCTGGTTAATTCACCGCTTTTTTTATCTTCTTCGCTTATCTTCATTTTCAGTGCCGCAACCCGGCCCATACTGCCTTTATAGATATTGCCGGCAACGATCAAACACACAATAATTACGATGATGTTTACAGCCTTATCTTTATATTTAGCGAACAATTCTTCCGGGGTCATCTTATTTTTTTTCCTTATTCGTCCTGCAGGATATCACAAAAGTAGTTACCCGGTTACCCTTGAATGAACTGTGGTCTACGGATACCTTGACATCCTTAAAATATTTGTTAAATACAGTATTGCTGTTCAAATTACTGAAGAATTTATTGACTGCCTGGAATTCATTATTACCGTCATTCAAATAACACATGCCTTCTAAGGCCAACTCCGCTCCTCCTTCTTCCTTCTTACTCAAGTAGATCCTGGTCAGCCATACCCCGGGCGTAATGGCACGCGGAATGACGCCCATAACCTCAGTAACATACAGCTGCTTATTGATCAGGTTATCCAGGTTAGCTATGGCCCTCTTGTTTTTTGTGCTGGTAGCCTGGAGCGCTTCGTAACTGGTATCCGGGCTGATATTAGTCAACTTGACCCACCGGTCAACTGTAGTATTTAAATCTTTTTTAAATGAAGTTTCCTGATAGGTGCCATAGATAAAAGCCGCAGCGCAGAGCAATAACCCGGCGATAATAATGCGAAAATCCAGTTTTATCTGGTTGAAAAAATTCATTAATTCCAACCGTATCCTTGCGCTGTCTACCTTACTCTCCCTTAGTTTACTTTCAATTAAATTGAATCTTATTCTGATATTGACTCTTCTGGAAATGGCTGTGCTGTAGCTCTTGGCAAAACTTGAAGAAAAAGCCATCGGGCTGCCGACTGCCTTGGCAATATCAATAAATTTACCAGCCAGGCCCAGCTCACCCAGGAACGCCTCAACTTCCTGGCGCCACTCCGGATTAGACATAATAAATATGTTTTTTAAAGGTTTGGAAGGGAACTTGCGGTGGTAATAATCCAAAGACACGCGGATCTCGGACTTTAATTTTTCCATGGAAAATACGGGCGCGGATGGTTCCAGGTCGTCAAAATCACCGGTCGGAGCGCTGCCCAGAGTTATATCGCGGCTGAATAGAGGAAAACCGTTCTCCAGGACTAAAAAATTGATTTCATCCTGCCCCTGAGAATCAAAGCAAAGAACGGCTGCCAGGCCGCTCTCGCTTATCCTGGTCAACTTCAATATCCTTAAAATGCTAAAGCCCGAGTATTCGATGGAACTTATCCTGATATTTAAGGGCTTGAGGACTGAAATATATTTATCAAAGGTATCCTTCTTGATCCCCATAAAAAGGACGATATTGGTCCGGCTTGTCCTATCCACCTCCACCTGGTAATCCGAGATCAGCTCCTCTATCTTAAACGGTATATATTTTTTTGCTTCGAAGTTGATGGCGTTCTTCAGTTCCTCCCTGGGCAATATGGGTATCTCAAAGGTCCGGATAATCAAATCTTTCCCCGAAAGGCAGAGCATCGCTTCCTTGACCTCAATTTTATTCCTTCTAAAGGCCTCGGTAAAAGAAGCAGCCAGCTTTACCTCGGCAGGCACTTTCTCTTCCAGCTCGTTACCGCCAATCTCGGTAAAGGGTATCTGGATGCTGCTCACCAGTTTGTTCCCCTTGGCCTCCGAGACATCAATAACCTTAGGCCCGAAATATATCCCTAAATCACTCATGGGTTTACCCCTGTTTTAGGCATACGCTTACTGCTTTGCAGCCAATTATCCACATCTTTACGGTCAAAGCGCCAGACGCCTCCGACCTTCATCCCGGAAATCTTACCCTGGCTCAACCAATTGTAAATGGTCTGTTTTTTAAGCTTCAGGTAATCCGCTAATTCGTCAATATCTATAAGTCTAGTCATAGTTCTTCCTTAAATTACTATAAACAACAATGGACTAAATTAGAACATAAAAGCTTTATGTTGTCAAGTGTTTTTTTATATAGACTTACCTAAACTTACTTGATATGAGTAAAATAGCGTCGAGAAGGGCAAAGTTAAGAAATAATGAAATATTATAAACTTACTTGGATTATAATAGACTTACCGGAAAAAAATATGACACACTGTCCCGATTGGATCAGCCAGCGTGGCTAAGGCTAAGGGGTGTAGGTGTACTCGGTTCTTATATTTATTTGGGTAACATTGCCGGTTAAGAGGGTGTTTTCAGCCCGGATAGTGGGGAAAATAGTGATTAAAACATTGTAGGGTATGTCGCTGTCAGCAGGTATTGTATAGTTATAAGGAGGGGTACCTCCTATGCCGGTGCAATTTCCATAGCAGGCGTATTTCTTAACCGTATCATCACTAACCCAGGTCTTCTTTCTGAGCATTTCCAGGGCATAATTCATCATACCTCTGGCAGCATAATAGGCTTTAATCCGGCTTACCTGGTGGGCAGTTATGCGGGACTGGTTAGAAACAATGCTCAAAATTACTCCGGCCAGGATAATAACGACCAACACCGTAGCCAGGACTACCAGCAGCACAACCCCTTTCCTGGAAACGTCACCTTTAAGCATCTTTTCTTAAAGATACCCGGTAGTCATTACCTATCTGCTGCAGGAGCACATGGCCTTCCCGGGCAAGCCAACCCAGGCTCATAAGGACATTGTCGCGGGATTTATCTATGCCCTTAACCAACTCGGCTAAACTGACTTCTCCGCGCTGGTCCAGAAAGTGCCAAATTTCCCCGGCAACTATACCGATTTCTGTAATCATTTTTTCCTCCAGAATTTCATTTTATAAGAAATACCCTCCATGTCAACTGTTTTTATTCGCCGCGCTTCCTGATCCGGTCAAGCCGTTCTTCGGCATATTTGGATTCTGGAACATCCATCTTTAATAATTTGTTATAAGTCTTCAATGCTTCTGCGATATCACCTCTGTCTTCATAAATCTGGCCTAACTTGAGTAAGGCGCTGGCAGCCAGGCTGTCCTCGGCGCCGGATGATCTAACCGCCTCAAGGTATTCTCTTTCCGCCTCCTCCGGTTGGCCTTTAGCCTCCAGGATCTCGGCTATTTTAAGGCGCAGGCCGGCTGATTCCGGCGCAGCAGTTCCTTCCAGGGCTCTGCGGTAATGCTCCAGGGCGCTGTCGTAATTGCCTGTTTTAAAAAATACTCCGGCCATAGCCCAAGCTGCCCTGGGCTTAATATCCGGCTTGTTTGAATTCAGGGCTTTTTTAAAATAATCCAGCGCTTCCTGGGCCTGGCCGCTATCGGCGAGGATAAGGCCTAAGGCATAATATGCGTCGGCTAACAAATCGCTCTCCGGGAAGTCCCGGATAAGCGAAGAAAAATACCTGGCTGCCAGGTCCGGTTCATTATGCTGGTAATAATACCTGCCCAGCCACCAGATTATCTCCGGGGCAATGGCCGAATCAGGGTATTTAGAACGCAGGGCCTTAAACTTTTTTAAGGCCTCCTCCTGGTCCCCGGACTGATAAAAACAGTCGGCTATCCCATATTCGGCTTTTTGAATAAGCTCGCTATCCTGGCCAGGGGCCCGGGCAACTTCTTTAAAGGCTAGGCCGGCCGCCGTATAATCTCCCAGATTATAGTGGCAGCTCCCTAAAAGATAAAGCGCTTTTGGCCTTAAATCGCTTCCCTTAAAATCGCCCTGGAACTTGCTCAGGATTAAGATCGCCTCCTTGTAATTGGAATCTTCAAAGTATAACAGGCCCAGTTGATACCGGATATAATCGCCATAAGCATTATCCGGGTAAGCGTTTAATATTGCCTGGTACGCGTTTTGCGCTTTCTTACGGTCGCCGGATTCCCGGTAAATATCTCCTATCTGGCAGAGAGCGCTGACTTTCAGCTGCGGGTCATTGCTTGTATCAGCTACCTTCTGGAATTCTTTTACCGCTGCCTGCGCATCTCCCTGTTTTAACAAAGACCAGCTTAAATTATAATTTAATTTATCAACTATCTGGCTGGAGAGGCCTTTAAGATCTACCCGGGATAACGCCTCCTGGTAGGCCCGGGATGCTTCCTTATAATCCGCTAAATTATAAGCGGCATCTGCCCTGCCGATATACGCCTGGGCCAGGATCAGCTGGTCGCCGGCCTCGGACAAAAGCTGGGTATATAATTTTTTAGCTTCATTTACCCGATTGGTATCCATAAAAAGGATGGCCTTGCCTAATGCGAGTATATCCCGGCTTCTTTTTTCCAGGGATTCCTGCTTTATCGACCAGAAAATATCTTCCGCTTCCTTATAACGTTTTAATTTAAGATACGACCAGGCCAGGTCCAGCCTGATCAGCGCCTGCATCTTCTCATCAGGACTGTTGGCCAGGGCCTTGGCATAAGCCCCTATAGCCTGGCTGTAATCATCCAGATAATAATTTGCCTCCCCTAAATAAAAATACAGATAGGAAGTGCGCAGATTATCTTTAGCAAAAAGGCCAAATAGCGGGGCAACTTTTTTCTTAAGCAGGGAATAATTTTTTAAGTTATACAGGCATTCAATGACTTTAAACGCTGCGTCTTTACCCTGCGGCTCCCGGGGGAATTTTTCAGCCAGGGATTTAAAATAACCCAGAGCATCCTGAAATTTACGCTCCTGGAATAAGCACCAGCCTGCGGAATAATAGG
>JBAZIT010000079.1:0-6075 GCA_041651675.1 Candidatus Omnitrophota bacterium
TTTCTTATTCAGGACGCAAACTGCTTCACACTGGTTTTCCTGCGGGCAGACCCGTCCGCAGACAGCCGGAAGATTATTTCTCTCTTTTATTTTTTCCAGGGCTTCTTTTTGCTTGCCCTCTTTAATCAGTTTTATAAAAGCCGGAATGTCAATGCCGACCGGGCAGCCGCTTACGCAGGGTTTATTTTTACACTGCAGGCAGCGGGAGGCCTCCCGCTGCGCTTCTTCTTTAGAGAAGCCCAGGGCCACTTCAAAAAAATTCTTGATACGTTTTTCCGGGAGCTGATGGGGTGTTTGATTGCGCATATTATTTCAGGAAACTGGTTAATAAAAGGGCCGTAGAAAGACCGATCATCGCGGTAATAACAACTATAGTCAGCACATTATAGATCCTGGAATTTGTGTATTTGCCCATCAGCCGTTTGTTATTCACCAGCAGCAGCATAAATACCAGGACAAAAGGAAGAAGTATGCCGTTAGCTACCTGGGATACAAGCATGATCGGCACAAGTTTTACATTCGGCAGGAGTATTATGGCTGCTCCGATAATAATGATGGCCGAATACAGGGTGTAGAATTGCGGGGCTTCCCTGAACCTGCGGTTTACCCCTACCTCCCACCCCATTCCTTCGCAGACCGAATAGGCGGTGGATAAAGGAAGTATACATGCCGAAAAGATCGACGCGTTCAGCAGTCCGAAAGCGAAAAGATAGAAACAATATTGCCCGGCCAGGGGTTTAAGGGCCAGGGCTGCGTCTTTGGCGGTTTCGATCCTGATCCCGTGAGTAAAGAGCGTATTTGCGCAGACTACCACTATAAAAATAGCGATAATATTGACCACGAAAGCTCCGATGATCACATCCAGGCGGCTGTATTTATAATTTTCTATCTTGATATCTTTTTCAACTACCGATGACTGCTGGTAGAATTGCATCCAGGGCGCGATCGTCGTTCCGACTACGCCGATAAGCATAAACAGGTAGGCTTTATCAAAATGGATCGCCGGTTTAAGCGAGCTGTTGGCTACCGTATTCCAGTCCGGCCGGGAAAGAAAACCCGAGATAATATAAGACACATAAAACAAACAAGCGACCAGGAATACCTTTTCTACGGATTTATAAGTGCCTTTGACGATGAGCCACCAGACAAACAGCGCGCATAACGGGACGAGCACGTATTTGCTTATGCCGAATAATTCGGCGCTGGCCGCGATGCCCGCAAATTCCGAAATAGTGTTGAAGATATTGGAAAATATTAAAACCGCCATAGCGTAAAAAGTTACCCTTACTCCGAACTCTTCGCGGATCAGGTCAGCCAGGCCTTTACCGGTAACCACAGCCATGCGCGAACACATCTCCTGGATGATGACCAGGGCAATGATTATCGGCACGAATGACCAGATCAGCGAGTAGCCGAAATGCGCCCCGGCCACCGAGTAGGTGGTAATCCCGCCGGCGTCGTTATCCACATTAGCGGTAATGATCCCCGGCCCCATTACCGAAAGAAAGATGATCAATTTTTTCCAGCTGTTTTTCATAGATCCTTAGAAAGTATTTTTATTTTCTTGAGCCTTCTCCAGGCAAAGGCGATCAGCTGGCTCAGGATATCGTCAACCGTGATTATCCCCTGCAGCACGTGATCTTCGTCAACCACGGGGATAGTATAGTATTTGTATTTCTCCATCAGGTACGCAACTTCTTTTACACTTGAGCCTAAATGCACAAAATAGGTTTTGGGGAAGGCGACATTCTGGATTAGCTCCTGGGGGTTAGCCAGGATCAATCTGCGGAAATTAGTTGTGCCTACCAGGCGGTTATTCTCATCGACGATGTAAACGTACTGCGCCGGCTCTACTTTGTAGACGCGTTCTTTGATTTGCTTAAGCGCCGCTTCCACCGGAGTGTCTTTAATAAAAACCGTGTATTCGGCGGTCATCAGGCCGCCGGCAGAATCACTGGAATAACCCAGCAATTGGGATAACTTCTTGGCGTATTTGGTTTCAATAAAGCTCAGGATATGTTCGGCCATATCCTTGGGCAGTTTTTCCAGGAAATCCGTGGCTTCATCCGAAGGTATATTATTCAATAATTCCGCTATCTGCTTGGGCTGCAGGTCTTCGACCAGGGATTTTTGGGTTTTAAAATCAATGTTGGTAAAGACCCTGGCCTGGGTCTGGGCATCCAGCGACTGGAAAAAAGTAAGCTGCTGTTTAATATTCAGGTCCAGGAATATCTCTCCCAGGTCGGCAGCCGGGATACTGCTAAATTGTTTTTCCGGGACGTTTACCTTGATCGTCATGCTCGCCGGATTAATAGAAAGCGGCTGGATATACTTCCAGGAGATGAGTTGTTCGGTGTTCAGGTAAGGAGAATTCTTGTTGAACAAGCTTACCAGAAAGTCGGCTATTTTTTCAAATCCCAGCCTGCGGATGAGCCCCCGGGTGCTGATGTCGACGTGAGCAACCATCAGCGCTTCCTCTACGAAAAGCAGATGGATGTCGTTAATCCGGATGACTTTGTGATTATGTGTATCAACCACCTGCTGGTCAAGTATGTCCCGGCGCAGGGTGAGTTCGTCTTTATTATCGTGTTTTTCTTCAAAAACCAGTTTTTGCTTTTCTACGCGCAGCGTAGCTTCCTGGCTGTAGATATCAATGTCTTTAATATTTTCCCAGCTGATCACCGCGTATTTACGGTTAAGAAAACCTTTATGCACGACCAGAGACGCGGATTGCGGGTAGACTGCGCTGGGCTTAAGGATAATGTCGTAGATCCGGCCAATTTCATTATTATTGCTATCCAGTACCGGCTTATCAAGCAACTCGGAAAAATAAATAAACATTTTGTTGGCGGCTATCCGGTTAACCATGTTTTGATACTGTTCAGGCATTTTTTTCGCTGATGTTTTTTTCTTCTTTTTTAAAGCTCTTGAGGCGTTGGCTAAGCTCGGCGAAATCTATCTGGTGCGCGTCAAAATCCGGGCCGTCCACGCAGCCAAAAACGGTCTTGCCGGCTACGTGGCAGCGGCAGGCTCCGCACATACCGGTAGCGTCGACCATGATCGGATTAAGGCTGGCTATGGTTTTAATGGAGTAACTTCTGGTAAATTCCGCTACTGCCCGCATCATCGGCACCGGGCCGATGCAATAAACCAAACCCGGATATACCGTATGCGTGGATTTTTCGATCACCGTAAAAAGGTCTTTCAGGACGTCGGTAACCAGGCCTTTACGGCCGTAAGATCCGTCATCGGTAGCGACGAGTAATTCATCGCAGGTTGGCCGTAAAATATCTTCCAGAATTAACAGGTCTTTGTTCCGGCTGCCGATTATGCAGATCACCCGGTTACCCGCTTCTTTAAAGGCCCTGGCCACCGGATAGATCTCTGCTACTCCCACTCCGCCGGCAACGCAATAAACCTCACCCGTATTTTTTACCTCCGTGGGATGGCCCAGCGGGCCGAGTATGTGCTGGATCTCCTGCCCTGCTTCCAGTTTTCCCAGGCGGCTGGTAGTAAAGCCGGCTTTTTGAAAAATTAAGGTAATGGTTCCCGCTTCCTTATCCCAATCCGCGAGCGTAAGCGGTATACGCTCTCCTTTTTCATCAATGATCAGGACTACGAATTGGCCGGCCTTGGCTTTTTGGGCGACCAAGGCAGCTTCCACGATAATGCGGACAATATCTTTATTTAAATTTTCTTTTTTAATTATTTTGAACACGGGTATCCTCGATTATTCTCGCGCGGACATTATTAAATTGCCTGGAGAGCGCTTCTCCTTTATCTTTACCTAAGACAAAGATTGCCGTAGCCAGGGCATCCGCGGTCAGGCCGTCTTCGGCAATAACCGTTACCGAAATAACCCCGCTATCTGCCGGATAGCCGGTAAGCGGATCGAATATATGCGGGTAATTTTTTTTATCTTTGGTAAAATACCGCTCGTAACCGCCGGAAGTTGCCACGCACTTATTTTTTAGATCCAGGTAGCCGGCTATAACATTGCCCTGCGCTGCCTTTATGGCTATTCTCCAGGGTTGAGCCGGCCTGCCTCCCAGGCAATAAACCTGTCCCCCGGCATTGATCAGGCAGCTTTTAATTCCGGCTTCCCTTAATTTCTTCGCTGCGCAGTCCAGGGCATAACCCTTAGCGACCCCGCCTAAGTCCAGCTTCATTCCGGGAATTTTTAATTGTACCACACTATCAATATCCTGCAAAATAATTTTATCCGAACCGATTAATTTTAGAGTTTTTGTGATTTCCTCTTTTCCGGGCACCCGGTTCCGCCCCTTTCCAAATCCCCAAAGGTCTATGAGGGGCCCGGTGGTAATATCAAAGGCTCCCTTACTGGCCAGCCAGAACTCTTTGGATTTTTTTATTACAAAAAAAGTTTCCGGGCTCACCTTTAAGTAGCCGGATCTATTTAATTGGTAGATCTCGCTTTGGGTGTTGTATCTGCTCAGTAAATTTTCAATCCGCCGGAATTCTTCAAAAACGATCTTTCCCGCTTTTAACTCCGGGGAGATTACTTCGACGAATGTTCCCATCATCAGGCGTTTATCGCGATAGAGTTGGCTGTTTCGGGTAGTTGTGCTCTCCTGTTTTTTATAAGCTTGAGCCAGGAGAGCATTAGCTTCGCTGAATTCCGGGGCGATCTCCACAGCGCGTGTTAGCTCACGGATCGCCTGTTTTAGGTTTCCTCCTTCAAGGAAAGGCGCTTCCAGATAAAAAATGCCCAGGAACAGGTGTGTCTCGGGTAACTCCGGAGCCAGGCGCGCAGCTCTCAAAAAGTAACTTTTAATTTCAAGGCTCCGGTTTATCCTGGCAATGACCCCGCCGTTAAAAGGCCTGGCGCTATTTATTAGTCCCAGGAGCACGTAAGTTAAAGCCTTCCCCTGGCGGCAGGAACCGGAAAGGATAAAAGCCTGATTAGTTAAATTTAAAGCTGCCTTCAAATTCCCTTCGGTATAACGCAGGTAGGCTAAGCTTATTAGCGCCGGGAGATGATCCGGTTTTATCTCCAGTACTTCTTTGAACATAAGTTCGGCTAATTTATATTGCCCTGCTCTCCTGAAAATCTCGGCTTTTCCCCAGATCGCATCCGGATTTTTCGGTTCGCTAAGCAGGATCTTATCCAGGATCGCCAGTGCGTCTTTATTTCTTCTGGTCCTGAGCAGGTCCATAGCTTCATCAATTTTACTGGAATATTCTACCGGGCCACTCCAGGGTCGCTGGTTGGGAGTTTTTGTTTCTAAAGCCAGATAAACAAAAGCCAGGCTGCAGCCGATGACCAGGATGGTCAATAAATATTTTTCTATCCGCTCCTTATTCATTTTTACCTCACGCTTTATCGAGCATTACGCTATAACTCGCTTCGATGGTCTTAACCAAATCTACCAGCAGGGAATTTACCGGCACAGGAATGCTCAATTCCTGGCCCAGCCGCAATACCACGCCGTTAATAAAATCTATCTCCGTGCGTTTTTTGCGCAGGACATCCTGCAGCATTGAAGAAATATTCCCGGAGGTGGCCTCGCACACTGCTTCAACCTTGGCCAGCGGGTCATCATAGATGAGTTTGATCCTTTTTCTTTTAGCGATCCGGATAGCTTCGGTAACTGCCTCGCGCATGATCCTGCGCGTGCCCTCAAATTCCGTCAATCTTCCGTTATTCAACCGCGTTATAGCCGTAAGGGCGTTAATGCCGATATTAATGATCAGCTTTGACCAGAGCAGGGATTTTATATCCCGCGAAATACGCATCTCTAAGCCGGCTTTATTGAAAATCTCGCGGATAGAACGCATACCGGCTGTAGTTTTGGCGTCAATCCTGCCGATTATGGTTTCACCTTTTCCGGCGTGCCTGGCCTTAGCGGTATCCAGCAGAGTTGCCCCAAGATTAGTTACTCCGCCGATTACCTTTTCAGCTCCTACTGCTTCAGCAATGATCTCCAGGTTGCCTATACCGTTCTGTAAGGTTAAAACCTCGGTATTAACTCCGACCAGCGCCTTGGCCTGGGTGATCGCTTCTTTGGTGCTATAAGATTTAACGCAGATGATCACCAGGTCGGCTGTGCCGAT
>JBAZIT010000080.1:0-6054 GCA_041651675.1 Candidatus Omnitrophota bacterium
GCAATCTTTCCATCGGCCTGGATAAACTGGGTTTTTCCGACCAGCCGGCAGCCGTATTTAAAGCGGCGATCGCCAAGCCCTTTGGCATGATCCTGGTTACCGGGCCAACAGGCAGCGGAAAATCCACGACTTTGTATTCGGTCTTGAACCAGCTGAATACGCCGGAAGTGAATATCGTCACCATTGAGGATCCGGTAGAGTACCAGGTGGAAGGCATCACGCAGATACAGGTGAAGCCGGATATCGGTTTGAATTTCGCTTCTGGTTTGCGCGCGCTGCTTCGGCAAAGCCCGGATGTGATCATGATCGGCGAGATCCGCGATTCAGAGACCGCGGATATCGCGATCAAGGCCGCGCTTACCGGCCAGATCGTGCTTTCCACGCTGCATACTAATGACGCGATCTCCAGTATCACCCGCCTTATTGATATGGGTGTTGAGCCATTCTTGGTCGCTTCCAGCGTGGTTATGCTTTGCGCGCAGCGGCTGGCGCGCAAGATTTGCCTTAAATGCCGTAAGCCCGTGGAAGTGCCGGAGGAGTTCCTGAAGAAAATCGGCTTTAAGGAGAAAGCTGTTTTTTACAAAGCCGATGGTTGTAAATATTGCAATAATACCGGTATGCATGGTAGAATTGCTGTGTTGGAAACAGTGCTGATCAATGATACGATCAGGGAGATGGTCATCCGCAGGAAATCACTTGATGAGATAAAGGAATACGCGGTCAAGGAGTGCGGGATGATGACCTTAAGGGACGACGCTTTTATCAAGGTTAAGCAGGGCCTGACCACTTTGGAAGAGGCCTTGCGCATTACCACCGAGGAATAAGGATGAAGATAAACGGTAAACTGCTTATTGTCTGCGATGATATGTCGTTTACTGCTTATTTAAAGGAAGAGCTGTTCAATGTCGGCATTTTCACGATCACTGAGGCAATGGATGTGCAAGCGGGTTTGCTTGCCAAGAAAGAAGGCAGTTTTGACCTGGTCTTTTTAAGGTATGGCATGATCGGCCTGGATATCCCCGCTTTTATGGCGGAGGCCAAAAAAACCGACCCGGATTGCGTGGTGATATTGCTTGTCGGCCAGCTTGAGGACAGTGTCATCGAAAGCCTGGCGGATATGGGTATTTATGATTTTATCAGCCGCAGGACAAACCCGGAGAGGATCGGCTTTGTCGTGGATAACGGCATAAGGCTGCATGGTTTGCTTGCTTCTGCCCGCCGGCTGAACATGGGCTTAAAAGAAACGAACAGCTCGCTGGAAAAACAGAACATCCTCCTGGCCAAAAGGATCGAGGATTCCGCCAAGTCCTTAAGCCGGCTTTATGAGGATTTGCGTTCCACATATATGCGTACGATCAGGGTGCTTGCCCAGGCAATTGACGCGCGCGACCATTATACGCACAGCCACTCCGAGAATGTCGCCCGCTATGCCGTGGCTATCTCCAATCAGATGAACCTGCCGGCAAAAGATATTGAGCTGATCCGCCAGGCCTGCGAACTTCACGATTTAGGCAAGATCGGCATTGAAGATAGCATATTGCTTAAGACATCAGAGTTAAACGCTTTGGAGTGGGAGCAGATTAAGAAACATCCGTCTATCGGGGCGCAAATCCTGGAGCCGTTGACTTTTCTTAACGGCGTGGTAGACTTGGTGAAACAGCACCACGAGCATTACGACGGTTCGGGGTATCCGGAAGGAAGAAAGGGCGAGGATATACTGCTGGGCGCCCGGATCATCCACATCGCTGACGCTTTTGAGGCGATGTGTTCGGCGCGTTCATACAGGAAGGTGCCTCTTTCCAAGGCCCAGGCTATTGAGGAGATCAAGAAGAATTCCGGCACGCAGTTTGACCCGAAGATCGTGGAAGTATTCCTAAAGGTGGTAGACAATTTATGAGTTTATACCAGTATACGGCAAAAGATAAAACAGGCAATTCCGTCAACGGCTCGCTTGAGTGCGGCTCGGACGCCGAAGTAGTGGATATTTTACACAAGAAAGAGATGGTCGTTGTTTCAGTTGAATTGGCAAAAAACGCGACGGCCAGCGCAAAATCAAAAGATAAGAAGGTCAAGCCCGATGACCTGGTGGTGTTTTCCCGGCAGTTAGCCACGATGATCGACGCTGGGATCCCCCTGGTAAACGCTTTGGGCATATTGAGCGAACAGATAGAGACGGAAAATTTGAAGGAAGTGGTGGTTATCGTGCGCAGGGATATTGAAGAGGGGATCAGTTTTTGCGACGCTTTAGCTAAGCATCCTTCAGTATTCAGCGAGCTTTTTATCAACATGGTCAAGGCAGGAGAGACTTCCGGTATGCTGGACGAGGTCTTAGACCGGCTGGCTACTTTCCAGGAGAAACAGGCAGCCCTAAGCCGCAAGATAAGTTCCAGCCTTATTTACCCGGCGGTAGTAGTGAGCATGTCTGTTATAATCACCGCCGTGCTTCTTTTAAAAGTCGTGCCCACCTTTAAAGGCATATTCGATTCTTTGGGCGGCACGCTGCCCTTACCTACCCAGGTGCTTATTTTTATCAGCGACCTTTTAAGGAAGTATTTTCTTTATACCGTAGTTGGCGTGGGCCTGGGCATATTCTTATTAAAAAGGTATTTAAGCACTGCCGCAGGCCAGTATAAATTTGATTCCTATTTATTGAAAGCGCCTGTTATCGGCACGCTTTTTCGTAAGCTTGCCGTGGCCAGGTTCTCGCGCACTTTCTCCACACTGGTCAAAAGCGGCGTCTCGATCCTTAGCGCCCTTGAGATAGTCAGCAAGACCAGCGGCAACAAGGTAGTAGAGGAGTCCATCCTTAACTGTTCAAAGAGCGTTTGCGATGGCGAGCCTATTTCGCGGCCCCTGGCTAAAAGCGGTGTTTTTCCTCCCATGGTCACCAGGATGATCAGCGTAGGGGAGCAGACCGGCCAGCTTGAAAAGATGCTTTCCAAGATCGCTGATTTCTACGATGAACAGGTGGATACTGCGGCAAGCGGCCTGACCAGCATGATCGAACCGTTAGTCATCGCTTTCCTGGGCGTTGTGATCGGTGGCATCGTCATCGCCTTGTTCCTGCCCATCTTTAAGATCTCCCAGCTTATGGCGCATTAGCGCAAGTTTCGAGGACGCCGGATTAACCTAAACTCCGCAATAGGTTAGGGCTTTAATCAAAGAAAAATAATTAAAAATAATTCTTGACAAAAAGCGGATTTGGAATAAAATACAAACTCCCACCATCAAGGTAGGTATTCACTAAATATTGTGAAGAAAAACATAACGGTAGTTGACAATCTGTAATTTTGAACAAGATCGGCAGTTGGGTGCAAGTATAGATTTCGCCCCGGTAAATTGTCGGGGCGATTTTTTTTGTCCTTCGGGCATCTCAAGATAGCCTTGAAGCAGCATAATGCGCTGAAGGTTTGCTCTTTTGATAATTGATATAGCCAAGCGAGGCCATGGTAATTTTCTGTTAAAGGAGAGTTATCAGGGTCAATTCACAATGAGGTACAAAAATTATAAATCATTAGAGCCTTCATACAAATTTTTCTGAATTTTTCGGAGAGTTTGATCCTGGCTCAGAGTGAACGCTGGCGGCGTAGATTAGGCATGCAAGTCGAGCGATATCCTTTTTTTGAGATGTTGAAGCCGCAAGGCAGATGCGTCAAGAGAGAGGGAATATAGCGGCAGACTGGTGAGTAACACGTGAGTAATTTACCTCCAAGTCGGAGATAGCCTTGTGAAAGCGAGGGTAATATCCGATGTGTCCATCGCTGCATAAGCAGTGATGGGTAAAGGTGGCTCGCAAGAGTTGTTGTTTGGAGATGAGCTCGCGTCCTATCAGCTAGTTGGTAAGGTAATGGCTTACCAAGGCTTTTGACGGGTAGCTGGCCTGAGAGGGTGGTCAGCCACATGGGGACTGAGACACTGCCCCAACTCCTACGGGAGGCTGCAGTCGAGAATATTTAGCAATGGGGGAAACCCTGACTATGTGACGCCGCGTGAGGGATGAAGGTCTTCGGATTGTAAACCTCTTTCGATGGGGAAGAAAACCTGCTTTAACACAGCAGACTGACGGTACCCAGAGAAGAAGCCACGGCCAACTCTGTGCCAGCAGCCGCGGTAATACAGAGGTGGCGAGCGTTACTCGGATTTATTGGGTGTAAAGGGCAGGTAGGCGTCCTGTCAAGTTAGGAGTGAAATCCTGCAGCTCAACTGCAGAACTGCTTCTAAAACTGATAGGATTGAGACTGGAAGAGGAAAGCGGAATTCTCGGTGTAAGAGTGAAATCTGTAGATATCGAGAGGAACACCAGTGGCGAAGGCGGCTTTCTGGTCCAGTACTGACGCTAAGCTGCGAAAGCTAGGGGAGCAAACAGGATTAGATACCCTGGTAGTCCTAGCCGTAAACTATGAGCACTAGGTGTTGGGGGTTTACCTTCAGCGCCGTAAGTTAACACGTTAAGTGCTCCACCTGAGGACTACGACCGCAAGGTTAAAACTCAAAGGAATTGACGGGGGCCCGCACAAGCGGTGGAACATGTGGTTCAATTCGACGCTACGCGAAGAACCTCACCAGGGCTTGACATGTAGGAAGTAAGAAGCTGAAAGGTGGATGACCTGTCAAGTCAGGAGCCTGCACAGGTGTTGCATGGCTGTCGTCAGCTCGTGTCGTGAGATGTTGGGTTAAGTCCCGCAACGAGCGCAACCATTATTCTTAGTTGCTAATTTCAAAGCCGCAAGGCCTAGAGATGCACTCTAAGGAGACTGCTCGGGATAACCGAGAGGAAGGTGGAGATGACGTCAAGTCAGTACGGCCTTTATGCCCTGGGCTACACACGTGTTACAATGGCGATTACAAAGCGTTGCCAACCCGCGAGGGGGAGCTAATCGCAAAAAAATCGCCTCAGTTCAGATTGGAGTCTGCAACCCGACTCCATGAAGTCGGAATCGCTAGTAATGGCGGATCAGCTACGCCGCCGTGAATACGTTCCCGGGCCTTGTACACACCGCCCGTCAAGCGATGGGAGCTGGTAGTACCTGAAGTGCTTCTTTATGGAGCCCTAGGGTAAGACTGGTGACTGGCGCTAAGTCGTAACAAGGTAGCCGTACCGGAAGGTGCGGCTGGATCACCTCCTTTCTAATAATATTCTTTCACGACTATTATTAGAAAAACTTGGGGCAATTCATTTTGTCCTAAGGCTTGGCTATACAATTATCTTATTTATATGGACCGTAAACTCGGGCCCATAGCTCAGTTGGTTAGAGCACAGCCCTGATAAGACTGGGGTCAGTGGTTCGAATCCACTTGGGCCCACCATTTTGGGGGCGTAGCTTTAGCTGGGGGAGCACCTGCTTTGTTGAGCACCAAAGTGCGCCGAAAGGCGCATCCAGCGAAATGCCGCGAGAATAACGAGCGGCCAAGCAGGAGCTACAAACCTAAAAATATAAGGGGCTGTAGCTCAGCTGGGAGAGCGCGTGCTTTGCAAGCATGAGGTCAGGGGTTCGATCCCCCTCAGCTCCACCAACATAAATTTGTCCTGCGCTTTGAGCGTTCAGGAATATGTTCTTTGACAACTTCAATCTTTTGAAATTTATTTCTTAAGATTGACTGTTCCTCTAGATTGATGAGATCGACAGGGACAGACATACAGATACAAGGTCGATTTGATCTTGTGTGGTAAAAACTACAATTATTCAAGTAACCGAGAGAATCAAATTTTGATCAAGCTACAAAGAGTCTATGCACGGATGACTTGGTTAGGTGAGGCGATGAAGGACGGGGTAAGCACCGATATGCCTCGGGGAGCCGCAAACTGGCTTTGATCCGAGGAATTCCGAATGGGGCAACCCAGCGCGGATTATACCGCGTTATTCCTTTGCTGAATTCAATAGGCTTAGGAAAGCGATACCAGGCGAACTGAAACATCTAAGTACCCTGAGGAAAAGAAATCACCGAGATTCCCCTAGTAGTGGCGAGCGAAGAGGGAACAGTCTAAACCGTTTTTCCGCAAGGAAGGACGGGGTTGCGGGACCTCGATGTGGGATTGTCTTAGGATAGCAGAAG
>JBAZIT010000081.1:0-6040 GCA_041651675.1 Candidatus Omnitrophota bacterium
AAAAGGGGAAGTGGAAAGAGGGCGATAAGGTTTACGGCCTGCCGAAGATCAAAACTGTCCGGATCAAGATCAAGAAGGAAAAAGCCGAGAAGACTGCCGAAACCGCTGCCGGCGCTACCGCCGAAACCGCTGCCGCGCCAGCAGGAAAAGAAGCTGCTTCCGCAAAAACAGCTTCCAAGGCCCAGGAAAAGAAATAAGCTATGGGTTTAAAACATCTGGTCGGTAGATTATGTTTGGCGGTAATTGTCCTGGCCGCAGCCCTTGGCCCGGCTTACGCTGAAGAAAAAACGCCTTTCTTAGGCGAAGTTAACGCCGACAATATCAACCTGCGTTTAGATGCGACAATCAGCGCTGAAGCCTTAGCTTCCCTGAACAAGGGCGAGCAGTTAGAGGTTATGGCGGAGTTTTATGAATGGTACAAAGTCAGGTTGCCTGAAAAAATACCTGTCTATATCAAGAAAACCCTGGCTACTTGCATTAATTATACTGCCGGGACAACTCCGGAAGGAGTGCCTCTTGAGCGGAGCTGCACCAGCGCTAAAGTCTTAAAAGAACGGGTTAATATCCGGGCTAAGCCTTCGGAATCAGGAGGCATAGTCGGCCTGGCGGATAAAAATGAAGTGCTCAATATAACCGGCCAGGCAGCCGGCTGGTATAGAATTGAACCTACCCGGAACAGTTTTGGCTGGATCCATAAAAAATTCATCTCTAAGGTCATACCTCCTCCCAAGCCCGCAGGGCCACCCCAGGAAAAAACAGCTGAAGCAGCTGATCAGGACGGTGTGATCGTGCTTATAGGCATGGTTAAACCCTACGGCATAGTATTCATGCGCCCGGCCACGCATAAGCTTATTTCCGTGGATGACCGGATATTCCTGTTAAAAGGCAACCGCTCCAGCCTTAACGCGCTCAACCACCATAAGGTAAAGGTTACCGGAAAAATACTCACTTCGGCCAGGGGAGAATACCCGGTAGTGGAAGTCAAGGCAATCGAGGTAGTAAATTGAACCTGCCAGACAAGATTTTTTCTTTCCTCGTACTGTTTGGTTTGTTGATTATCGCGATGAGCGTGCATGAATTCGCTCATGGCCTGACTGCTTACAGGCTGGGGGACCCTACGGCCAAATATTCCGGCCGGCTCACGCTTAATCCGCTGGCGCATATCGATATATTCTGGACATTTCTCCTGCCGCTTTTTCTTTTTCTTACCTCCGGGTTTGTCTTTGGGGCTGCCAAACCCGTGCCTATAAATTACTGGGCGTTAAAGGACCCCAAGAGAGACATAATCTTAGTCGGCGTAAGCGGGCCTTTGGCGAATTTTATCCTCGGAGGGCTGTTAGCCATACTTATAAAAATATTCCCTCTTCCCGCGATCCTGTTTACTTTAACCGTAAATTTGATCGTGATCAACGTGATCCTGGGGGTATTCAATCTGATACCTATCCCGCCACTGGACGGTTCGCGTATTCTTATGGGATTATTGCCTGAGCCTTTTGCCTCGCGGTATGCCCAGGCCGAAGCGTATTCTTTCATTATCCTGTTGATCTTTATCTGGCTGGGCGCCTTGAACTGGATAGTCTGGCCGGCAGTAGAATTCATCTTAAAGCTGATGGGAGTCCGGTAAATGCGGGTAATTAAAGTAAAACTCGGAAAACGTTCTTATGATATAGCGGTGGGAAATAAAATAATCCGTTCCCTGGGTAAACAACTTAAAAAACTCAGGCTGGGCAATAGCGCTTTTATAATTACTAATTCCCTGGTCAGGAGAAAATGCGCCGGCGAATTGACCGGCGTATTGAAAAAGGCAGGAGTGAGTTTTAAGTTCAGGGTTATCCCCGATACGGAAAAAAGCAAGTCTATTCTCACGCTATCTTCGGTTGTCCGGGGCCTGGCTAAGTTTGACCTGAGAAAACGCACCTTTATTATTGCTTTGGGCGGCGGAGTAGTCGGAGATTTAAGCGGATTAGCCGCTTCGATCTATAAGCGGGGCATACCTTATATACAGATACCTACTACCCTGCTGGCCCAGGTGGATTCGGCTATCGGAGGTAAAACAGCGGTAGATTTAAGAGAAGGCAAGAATTTGATCGGCGCGTTCTACCAGCCGCGCCTGGTGTTTAGCGACGTGGACCTGCTCAGGAGCCTGGATGCCAGGCAGCTGCGTACCGGCTTAGCCGAAATAATAAAATACGGGATAATCCAAGACCGGCAGTTATTTGCCTATTTGGAAAAAAACTGTGCCGGTATACTCCGGTTTAAGAGGCAAGCCCTGGCGCATATCGTAAATGTCTCCAGCCGAATTAAGGCGGATATCGTCAGCCGGGACGAAAGGGAAGAAAGGGGCCTGCGCACGATCTTAAATTTCGGGCACACCCTGGGGCACGCAATTGAGTGCGCCAGCGGTTTTAATAAATATAACCACGGTGAAGCAGTCGGCCTGGGCATGCTTATTGCTTTAGAGATAAGCCGGAAATTAGGCTTGATAAAATCCAGCACGCAGAAAAGAGTAGAGGCTTTAATAAAAAAATGCGGCCTGCCGGTTCAGATCAAAGGCCTGAGTTTAAAAAATATAATTAATGCTTATCATCGGGATAAAAAATTTATCGGAAGCCGGAACAGGCTGGTTTTGATCACTGGCCTGGGTAAGGCCAAAGTCGTGGAAAATATCCCCTTAGAGACCATAGAAGAGGCGGTAAAGAGTTTGTTCCCGGCCTAAAAAGGGAGGATGTGCGCAATGTTTAAATTAAAGCAGTTTTGTACTCTTCCTGTAATCTTTCTTCTTTTTCTCTTGGTCTTTCACGGTACCAGCCTTGCCGAAGAAACCATAACCATCACTACCTACTATCCTTCTCCTTACGGCGTATATAGGGAAATGCGCGCTAAACGCATAGCAATAGGGGATAACTATCTTGACCACGAGAATTATACCTGGGAAGAAGCCGATGGAGATGGAGGAGATATAGATTACCTGGCTGACCTGGTGGTAGAGGGCAATGTCGGCATCGGCACGACGAATCCGTTGAGTCTGTTGAGTGTGGGGGCTGGTCCGTCGGTAGGGGCAGGAACTCCCTTGTACGTTTATGGCGATTCCGGAGGCAGCGGATACGGGGCTATGGCAAAATTTCAACGCAATACTGAGGAGAAAAATATGTATCTGCGGGCATTAAGCAACCTCTATACTACGGTGGAGTCCAGCGGCGGCCTGGGCTTGGTTGTAGGCGCTACTGATAGTGCGACCGGTACTTTAGGTTTATATATTCCAACTTCCGGCAATGTCGGCATCGGCTCGACCGGGCCGCTTTATAAATTGGATGTTGCCGGTAATATCGTTAACTCCAATCCCAGCCAGGGGTATATTGGACTCACCGGAGACCTCCCCGGGTATGCAGCAAGTACGTATCCCACATTAAAGACAAATTTTACTTATTTGTATTTTTCAGTTGCCGGAGCATATTCCGCGTATATGAATTCTGCTGGCACATTGACAGCTCAATCTGACCGCGCAAAAAAGGAGAACTTTTCTCCTGTTGATCTCCAGGAGATCTTGAATAAGATCGATCAGTTGCCGATGACCCAGTGGAACTTTAAAGGAGAGGATCCTTCCATTAAGCACATTGCGCCGGTTGCCCAGGATTTCCATGCCTTATTTCATCTTAACGGCAAAGATGATAAGATGATCTCTAGTATTGATCCTTCAGGCGTGGCCCTGGCCGGGGTTAAGGCTTTATTAGTAAAAGTAAAAGCCCAGCAAAAGCAGGTCGAAACCCAGCAGAAACAAATCGATGAGCTAAAAGAAGAATTAGCCGGCTTAAAAAAAGAAAATAAGACAGAGAAGTAATCTAGGAGGAGTATCTTAAAAAACTGTAAGAGTGAGATTGACAGCCACGGGAATATATGTTACATTGTTAGGGTAAATATAAACATTAAAGAAAGGAAACAAGGCACAAATGGCTACTGAACAGGCGCAACCCGCTGCACAGGCAGAAGCAAAACCCAAAGAAGAAAAGCAGACCAATTGTTTGAGCTGTAATAAACCGATCAAAAAGATCCGGCGCTATTACCGGAACGGTAAATTCTACTGCACCAAGAAATGCTGGTCAAATTTCATTAAGAAAGCCAAATCCGAGGAAAAATGAGCCAGTCCGGGATTGACAGAAGAAGGCATCCGCGTTTAGAGCAGAAGCTGCCCTTTAAGGTGGCGGCTAACGGCTACGGTTTCTCCACCACTACGCAGAACCTAAGCTGCGTAGGCGCTTATTGCCGGATCAAAAAATACATTCCTCCTTTTACCAAGGTTGCGGTCAAGCTTACCCTGCCGCTCAAGTCCGAAAAAAACAAAAAGCCTTATACCGTTGATTGCACGGGAGTGATCGTCAGGACCGAAGATAAAGATAAGAGCGGATTTAATATCGCTATTTTCTTTAACGAGATCAACTCGGCACAGCGCAAAAAAATATCCGAATATATCGACCAGTTCCTGCCCCCGGGGGCAAATCCTGCCGCAGGTTCTTCCGGCCCAAGATGGGGAAAATAGCTCCCGCCAAACCCGTTAAACTCATTATCGGTTTCATCTTTCAAGAAAAAAAGTCCCTGGCTAAAGCCAGGGCCGCGCTGATCAGGCATTTCGGCAATATTGATTTTGAAAGCCGGGCTATGCCTTTTACGCTCACCGATTATTACCGGGAGGAGTTCGGCAGCGGATTAAAGAGAGTATTCATCAGTTTTAAAAAACTTATTTTCCCCCAGCAGATCTCCGGCATAAAGACCCTGACTAATAAAATGGAAAAGAAATTGTCGGCCGGAAATAAGCGTTTGGTTAATATCGACCCGGGCTATCTGGATTCGGCTAAGCTTATTTTAGCTTCTACCAAAGATTACGTGCACCGCGTATACTTAGGCAAAGGTATCTACGCAGAAATCACCCTTTTTTTTCAGAATAAAACCTTTTGCCCCTGGCAATGGACTTACCCGGATTACCGGAGCAGCGAGTACATCGCTGTCTTTAACCGGATAAGGGCGATCTATGCCGGACAAACCAAAAAATAGCCAATTCTATGCCTTCAGCTTATCCTGCGTATTTAGAATCATTTCATAATCAGCATCTGGATAAAATAATCAAGCAGCTCTTCCAGGGCCTGGGGTCCTGCGCGATCTGCCCGCGTAAATGCCGGGTAAACCGCATCCAGGATATCCAGGGTTTCTGCCGCACCGGCTTAAAGCCGAAACTCTACAGCTATATGGCCCACCAGGGAGAAGAGCCGCCTGTTTCAGGTACTAAGGGTTCAGGCACGATCTTTTTTTCAAACTGCAATATGGCTTGCGTATACTGCCAGAATTATGAGTTCAGCCAATCCGGGCAGGGCAGGGAAGTCGGTTTTGAGGAACTGGCCGGGTTTATGCTGGAATTACAAAGAGCAGGCTGCCATAACATCAACCTGGTGACACCTACCCATATTTTACCGCAAATCCTGAAAAGCTTAAAAATCGCTATTTCCGCCGGGTTAAGTATACCTTTGGTCTATAATACCAGCGGCTATGAATTGCCCGAGGTCATAAAATTACTGGAGGGGATAGTGGATATTTATATGCCGGATATGCGTTATAGCGATGAAGAGGCGGCTATCCGGTTTTCCGCCAGCCCGGGTTATCCACAATACAACCGGGAGGCGGTAAAAGAGATGCACCGGCAGGTGGGGAGTGCTCAGATAGATGAAAACGGGATAATCAGGCGGGGCTTGATCATTCGGCACCTGGTTTTACCTAATAATGCCGCGGGAACCGAAAAAACCCTGCGTTTCATCTCTGAAGAACTTTCCCGGGACACTTACGTAAGCTTAATGAGCCAGTATTTGCCTTATCATAAGGCAGGAGGGTTTAAAGAGATAAACCGCAGGCTAACTATTAAAGAATATACCGAAGCCCAGAGTATTATGGAAAAATACGGATTATTTAACGGCTGGACCCAGGAATCATTAGGCCTGGAAAGATTTGCCGGCGTAAACATAAAATCGATTCTTAAGGATGAATAAACAGAAAATTA
>JBAZIT010000082.1:0-6014 GCA_041651675.1 Candidatus Omnitrophota bacterium
ATATGTTTCGCGCGAAACATGCGCCAAGTTACGTAAGAGTGATGGATGTAGATACTGCATGCCAGATGTAATGAAGTATATCGATGGCGATGTCTCAGTCATTGCGCGTACGTACTTGGATATATGCTTATTATTGCTATACGACATTCAAAAAAATGCGCAAATCGCGGGCGTTCATTATCCCTAGTAAATTGAATTTCTACGTATATTAGTATTTGTGATACTTTGAGCAAGGATACGTACGAACACGAACACGAACACGAACAATGAAAGCAAAACTAACCGAGAATGGTAAGGCAATCCTCATCAAAAAGGGATATGTCAAACAAGGTGAAACTATTGAGTCGCTCGTTAATAGAGTCGCTGACGCAGTTGCATTTCGTTCGCCTGATTTGGAGAGACTCTGCGAACTGAGAGCCCAACGATACGCGAGTCGCGGAGATTTACCACCTATTCCAGAAGATACTCTTTACTCACACGGCACGGATCGTCCCGAAGGATATACTGCGCGCGGTCCAGATACTGATCCAGAAGTCGCAGCACGTCGCGCGCGCTTTGTGCAACTCCTTGATTCCATGCGCTTCATTCCAAATACGCCATGTCTGATGAACGCCGGGCGCCCACTCGCGCAACTCGCAGCATGTTTCGTATTGCCTATTACTGACGACTTAGGCGCCGATGAACAATCAGGCATTTTCTCGACCTTGCGCAAAGCCGCGCTTATTCAGCAAACTGGCGGAGGCGTAGGTTTTGATTGGAGCGATGTGCGCGCAAAAGGCGCAGTTGTCGCGAGTAGTGGTGGAACGTCAAGCGGACCAATCAGTTTCTTGCGCATCTATGATGCAGCATTCGGAGGTATCGCGCAAGGAGGATGCTTGACAGGCGATACGCTCATCATGACAAGTGCAGGACTTTTGTACATGAATGAAATCATGGAACAAGTCCCACATACTCGCGGATGGCACGAAGGTGCGCCATTTCGCGCAATTCCCATTAGTCATGACGCAACGACTACTAATCCAGCTCGCGAATATACTACATTCAATGTCGATCTTGAACAACACGATGCAACGCGCCAACTGATCAGTACTGCATCAACATTCGAAGGCGCGCGCCCCATTGTTCGCGCATATGTCAACGGAGTCGCGCGCGTATTTCGCGTCACTCTGGCAAATGGTATCGAGATCAAGGGAACAGCCGAGCATAAGATTCTTGTCAATTGTCGCGATGGTCAACAATGGAAACACTTATGCGAACTCGCGCGAGGTGATGAGACTATTACTGTTTTAGGACAACATCAAGGCGTTACTCAACATATTGCGCAACATGCTCTATTTGTGAGTGGCGATATGCGACCAATCGAGTACCCAACAGAGATCACACCTGAACTTGCGCAACTCTTAGGATACATTCACGCAGCTGGGCGCATATCGCGCAAAGCTGTGAGCGATGAGCCTATAGTTATTCGCACTGTTGCAGACTCGCCAATTACTCAACGCATTATTGATCTTGCGCAAACAGTGTTTCGCGGATGTGTTGCAGAAATCCAGCAAGAGGATCAATCCGATTGGATTGTTATTAATAATCCAGCTATTGTACATTTCTTGGTATCCAATCAACTCGATGGGCATGATTCCTCTGGCATACGTGTGTCACCAAAGATCCGCTGCAGCCCGCCGAATATCGTCTACAGTTACATTCGCGCGCAACTCGAGATATGCGATGTTGTTGGCATGCATGGGTATATCCTCGTGGGAGATCAACAGTATGCGCAAGAGTTCGCGACCTTGCTATTCGGACTCGGATACTCTGCGATCATAACTCGCAATGACATACAAAGAAGGCACATATGGCGAATCACCGTCGACGCGCCAACTCGCACAGCTTCGCGCATATATCCGCTTCCGACACAATGCGCGCGAGTGATTGATGATGGCGCGAAACTATTCACAAAGGTCGCGAGCATCAAGTCCGCGGGATCCGCGCCAACTTTCGATATGGAAGTCGCAGGTAATCATTCCTATATCGCGAATGGCGTCCTAGTGAGCAACTCAAGGCGTGGCGCGAATATGGGCATTTTGCGCGTCGATCATCCGGACATTGAAGAATTCATCGAATGCAAATCAGTTGAAGGCGCAATAACTAACTTCAATCTATCAGTCGCACTCACTGAGGAGTTCATGCGCGCGGTTACGTGCCCTGATAGCGGCATCACTCCTGATCATGCTCATGATTTCGCGCTTCGCCATGTTCATGGAGATCACGCGATCGCGCGCATTGTAGATGCGCGCGAGCTCATGCGCAAGATTGCAACACATGCGCACGCTAATGGCGAACCAGGAGTAATTTTCATTGATCGTATCAATGAGGATAATCCAGTGCCAGACCTATATCGCATTGCTGCTACAAACCCATGCGTTACGGGCGAGACTGTCATTATGACGAGCGATGGACCTAGATTCGCGCGCGATATTCTTCATGTACCTCATTACTCGATTGTTAATGGCGAGTCACATCAATCAATGGGATTCTTCGAGACAGGGTTTAAGTCAATTGTTCTCATCCATACGCGCGAAGGATTGACATTGCGCGCGACTCCCGATCATCGCATTCTATCTCTTTGCGCCGCAACTACAGATACACCAGTAGCAACAAAGCACGATTATGCTCGCGACCCTACTATGGTAAGTGCGTCTCAACTCAAATATGGCGACAAAATCGCATTTTCCATTCCTGACGTAATCACTTGGGGAACTCAGTCCGCGCGAAATAAGAGTATTGGTGAGAAACTTGCGCGAATGTGTGCGTTTATGGCACTCCCGCCATCAATGGGCGCCATCGATGATACTTGCGCAACAACAGACCAACCAGATACAGATTTCTATGAACAATTTTGTGCGCCTGGTGCATGTGATGAAACGGCGTATAATCAACTAGTATGTATGCCTAGTGATATGCAAGCATCATTCTTGCAAGGTATATGCGAATGCGTGATCGATGTCGAATCGCAACGTATTGGCGCAATATTTGTACATCTCGCACAAAGTCGCGCGCATATGATGAGAATCGTGATCCAATGCCTTGCGAACTTTGGTATTCTGACTGAGGAATGTGATGAAGATTATAGCAAGCGAGTCATTCGCGACCCTTGCGACATAGATCGTTACATACATGCAATCGATCCATCACTCGCGCCATATATGAGCGCGCAAGCTCGCTCGCGCGCGCATGCAATGCGATACGTTACATTTGATTACATCGAGCAAAGAGATGATTGCGCGCATGTCTATGACTGTGTCGTAAATGATCGCCATACATTTAGCGCGAATGGTATGGTTGTTTCGAACTGTGGTGAAGTAAATCTTGGTCCATATGAGAACTGCTGCCTTGGTCATGTAAATCTCGCGCGACACTGTGATGCGAGCGGTAACATTGATTGGCGCCAACTGGAAGAGACTGTAACAGACGCTGTCGAATTTCTCGACTGTGTTGTATCTGCGAACTGGTACGTTCCATCAGTTCAACAGCTGGAAAGGGCTGCGCTTGCTGTTAGACGAATTGGGTTAGGAATCACTGGTTTGGCTGATCTCTTCCTTAGTTGTGGGTATGTGTATGGTTCGCGCGAGTCTCTCAATCTCGCCGATCTAATCATGGCGTTTATTCGCGTATCAGCTCTTAGCGCGAGTGTCAAATTAGCTCGTCAATGGGGCGCGTTTCCTGAATGTGCTCGCAGTGTTTGGGCGCCTAATACAGTAACCAAGTTCCTCGAAGATCATCTTTGCGTACATCTCGATACTTGCGCGCGCGATGATTCACGTGATGCGCGAGACCGCACAATGTTCGCGGACTTGCTTGCGAAGACGCGCGAAATTGGCGATCAAATCAAGAAAGTCGGTATTCGTAATGGCGCGCTTACTGTGATTGCACCTACTGGAACTACCTCACTAATCCTAGGAGTTGATGGATATGGATGCGAACCAGTGTTTTCCAACTCATATACTCGAACGATTGCGGATGGATCAAAGATGACTTTCTGCCGAGACTCTGTAATTCGCGCGCTCGAACAAGTCGTTGATTCAAGTATCGCGCGCGACATTGGTACATTGATTACAAAAAATGCGCCATTGAGCGAGCATATCAAAGTTATCGAGGCGACTTTAATCGATGCGCCAAAAACAGTACGCGATCGCGCGTTATGTATTTGTCGCGCTGCTATGGCGACTGCGCTTAATGTATCATGGAATGACCACTTGGCGATGCAGGCGCGTTTACAAACATGGATCGATAACAGTATTAGCAAAACAATCAACTGTTCGCCGGATACGACTATCGATGATGTCATGAACATTTACATTAAGGCGTGGCGCTTGCGTCTCAAAGGAGTCGCAATATATCGAACAGCTTCGCGCGCACAAGAAGTTCTAACGAGTACGAGCACGAGTACGAGCGCGAGCGCGATCCCTCTTACTGTAACATCAACCCAACAACAAAGTGTTCAAAAACGCACCCGTCCTATTATCTTGCATGGATTAACGAGTAAGTATGATACTCTGTTTGGAAGCATCTTTACAACTGTGAATTTTGACGATACGGGTAATCCATTTGAATTATTCATTACAATCGGCAAGTCTGGTACTGAAGTGCAGGCGGAAAGCGAGGCAATTGGTAGGCTTATTAGTTTGATCTTGCGCATGGATTCAAGTACAACACCATCCGCGCGAGTTGAGACAATCATACAGCAACTTAGCAACATTGGAGGTTCGCGCGATTTTCGCGATGTTGCGAACAGGCGCACAATTCGTTCGATTCCTGATGCAGTTGCCATACAGTTGCGCGATATTATGACTTCGCATAGCACGTGCGCGAGCACGACGTGCGCGACGAGCAAACACGATGATGATACGCAAGGTGATAGAGATATTTGCCCAGTATGCAAAGGATTAACACTTGTCAAGATCGAAAGGTGTGTAAGATGCATTGATGAAGGGTGTTCATATAGCGCATGTTCTTGAGTTAATCATCATAGTGCATTATTTTTTTATATTCGAGATAAGAACTTGCGAATGGTGGGGAAAAAAGATGTTCATCGCAAGAGCTTACGTACGCGAGTATCAAAAAAAACAATCCCCTCTCCTCCCATTCCATACGAGTTATGTACATATTCATATGTCGCGCTCATTCGTATGTAACTTGCGCATCTGCAAATGTCTTATCAATGATATCGCGACATTCGCGCGGAATAAATAGTTTGACTTGCGCAGAGTTAATTCGCTTGAGTATCTCGCCAATGATAAACGTGTATGTTTCAATGGATGGTTTGACATTGCGCGCGCGAGTAATATGAACCTCGCGAACTGATGGAAGAAACTCAAAATTAGTCATAGAATCTCGCGCAATGCAGTCATGTGAATCAATGATAGAATTGGCGCGCCATGTGATCTCGATATATGATTTGGTTGCATCGATAGGATAACATTCGCGCAACCATGGTTGTGATGTCATATTGGGAATATGATATAGTCCTTGATCTGGCACAAGCGCGCAAATTGGTCGGCAATCATATGAAAGCTCGCCATCATGCTTGCGATCACAAACATGATCGCGTTTGCGCATATGCGCAAGCACGCATGTTGATGTTTGTTGTTCCATAATAATAGTAATTGTTATAATGTTATTCGATCTTATAAAAGTGAATAAAATGATCAAATATATAATAACTCTCTATCCAAGTCAGATCTATGTTGCAAGGCGCGAGTACGAGCAGTCACCGCATTGGATCACTCGAACTAATTATTGGACCTATGTTCTCTGGTAAGTGCCTCGAAGAGAATACGCAAGTATATGCGCGATTAGACTCATGCACTCAATCACCCACCGACACACTATGTCCAATCAAGTATTTACATGTGGGTGATTATGTATTTGATGAGACATGGACACCAGTTCGTGTAGCTAATGTTTCGTCAGGTGTATCGACGCCCGATAATCCACTATGGCGCGCGAGTTTTGATAAT
>JBAZIT010000083.1:0-6010 GCA_041651675.1 Candidatus Omnitrophota bacterium
CCAACCGGTAAACGAAATGCTTTCAATATGGTCATACTCTCATCTCCTTCCTGCAATATAAGTATAACATTGTTATACAAGTATTGCAAGGATAAATTTCACAAAATAGAACCGTCCCCTCTATTCCAAACCCTCAAACGTAATGAACTTGACTTTCATAATTTATGACTTTACGCGGGTCCTGCCTTGGACTGTTTCTCGCGGGGACGCTTGTTTTGCCCCAGCGCGGCAAAACTTACGCTCGGTTCGGCTGCGTCGCTCTCACTGGTCTCTATATAGCGGGTGAACCGTGCCCGCTCCTTGCCTCAACGCCCCGCTACGAAACCAGTCCAAGCCACCCGCTAAAAACATTACTTCTGAATCTTGTATGTTTTTGCTACGTTAATCGTTATGCTACTCGCAGTATTACAGATAACAATATTATGATCAGTTATGGCTGCTGAACGTAACTCATCAGATTTATTATAATCCTTCTCTGCTCTTGCAATTTCTACAGAAACAGACAACGCTAATTCTTCTTCAGACAAAACATGATCAATTACAGAAATCCCAAACAAATTAAAAAACTTATTCAGTAATCCCGCTACATAGTTAAATCCATCTTCAGTATCAGACGAAATAAACCTTAAACCTAAATCTATAAGCTCAAATAGATGCCCCAAAGCTTTGGGCGTATTAAAATCATCATCCATTGTTTTTCCAAAACTTTCGGATATAAGATCGACCATATGCTTATCTTTGTTAGAAAATGGTGTCTTTATTTTCTTTTTTAAGGAAACTAACTTTGGCTGAGAAACCCAATAATTCCAAAACTGTTTCCAAGTGGAAACCTTCTGGAAAAATGCATCAAAGCTATCTTTTTGTTTTTCCGCTTCTCTAATTTTGTCTTCAGTAAAATCAACCGGGTGGGAATAATGCGTGGATAAAAACAGCAGCTTGAGCAAATCCGCGCTTTTATATTTGTCCAGAAAACTTTGTACGGTCACAAAATTACCTAAGGATTTGGACATTTTCTGGCCGTTGATGGTCAATAAGCCGTGATGGATCCAGTAGCGGGCGAATTTTTCTCCGGCGGCTTCGGATTGGGCTACTTCATTTTCATGGTGCGGGAATATTAAATCTATACCTCCGCCGTGAATATCAAACTCCTCGCCTAGAATGTCCGAGCTCATAACGGAACACTCAATGTGCCAACCAGGCCTGCCTTTCCCCCAGGGGCTGTCCCAGGAGGGCTCGTTTTCTTTGGCTGACTTCCAAAGCGCAAAATCCAGCGCGTTGCGCTTATTTTCATTCGGAGCAAGCCTTACTCCGGATTCCATCTTCTCCAGCGATTGATTAGATAATTTCCCGTAATTTTTAGCTTTAGTAATATCAAAATAAACATCTCCGCCTGAGACATAAGCTGCGCCCCGCTCAATTAATCCCTGGATAAAGATGAGCATCTTGGGGATATACTCGCTGGCTTTAGGCTCGATTATTCCGTCTTCGCCGATACCCAGGCTCTTCAAAGCCTGGTGATAAGACGTAAGATACTTATCCGCTACTTTCTTAAAACTTGAATTCAGGTCCTCCCCCGGGAATTCTTCCTTAGCCTTATTAATGATCTTATCGTCTACGTCAGTAACGTTACGCACAAATTTTACCTTATATCCTTTATAGGTAAGATACTTCCGGATAACGTCAAATATATAGGCGCTGCGCGCATGGCCTATATGCGGCTCGTCGTAAACCGTAGGCCCGCAGGCATACATCTTGATCTCTTTAGGTTTTAGAGGATGGAATTCTTCTTTATTGCCGGATAAGGAATTATGTATACGAATAGACATCAAAAGACAGGCAGTTTATTTTTCTAACTTATCGATTCTTTTTTCCAACTCTTCAATGGACTGCATGATCGGGTCAAGCACATGGATATGGTCAAGGCTGATATCGATCTTCTTGCCGTCCTGCTTGGTGATCCTTCCCGGCACGCCTACGACTGTTGAATTTACCGGCACATCTTTGATCACTACGGCATTAGCTCCGATATAGGAATTATCGCCGATGGTAATATTCCCTAAGACCTTGGCGCCTGCGCCGATAACCACATTATTGCCGATCGTCGGATGGCGCTTACCCTGCTCAAGCCCGGTCCCGCCTAAAGTAACGCCTTGATACAGCAAGACATTATCGCCGATAATCGCGGTTTCGCCGATTACCACGCCCATGCCGTGATCAATGAACAGGCCTTTGCCGATCTTGGCTCCGGGGTGTATTTCAATCCCGGTAGCCCAGCGCGCCAACTGAGAAATAAACCGGGCCAGGAAAAAGAGTTTTATCCGGTAAAAGAAATTACCCGTGCGGTAAGCTACCTGCGCATGCAGGCCCTGATACAAAAGCAGGATCTCAACAAAGCTCTTGGCAGCCGGGTCTTTGCTTTGAGCTGTTTTTATCTCCCGGTAGAAAACAATCGCGATCACGACATTCTTAATGATAACTAAACCTAAAATTAATAATAATATCTGTATGAGGCAGGTCATAATATGCTCTCCTTCCTGATCAAAACAACGGCATAGCAGGCAATCCCTTCTTTGCTGCCTAATGCTCCCAGACCTTCGTTGGTCTTAGCCTTAATGCCCACGCAATTTTTATCTATCTTCATGATCTTGCCCAGATTTTCCTGGATCCTGTTTTTAAACGCCGACAGGTTCGGCTCCTCGGCAATGATCACTGTATCTACATTAGTTATTTTATAGCCTTTTTTATGCACCAATTCCAAAACATTTTTTAGCAATTCCCGGCTGCGGATTCCCCGGTATGCAGGATCAGTATCCGGGAATAATTTTCCTATATCGCCTCCGGCTATCGCTCCCAGGAGCGCGTCGCAGATGGCGTGGATCAAAACATCGGCGTCAGAGTGGCCCAGTAAGCCTTTGGTATAAGGTATCTCTATGCCGCCGATAAATAACTCCCGGCCGCTTGCTAAACGGTGGATATCGTAACCTATGCCTATGCGGGTTTCCATGATCCGGCTATTCCTTTCGCAATTATCAGGTCTTCGGGCGTAGTTATCTTGATATTGCTATACGAACCCAAAACCACGCTCACCTTAGCCCCCAGCCTCTCTACTAACATCGCATCGTCGGTGGCCGGTATACGCTTAAATTTTTTGTATGCTTTCAGGATCAAGTCCTTTTTAAATACCTGCGGGGTCTGTATCTCCCAGAGCTTTCCCCTGTCTAATGTTTTTTCCACAACTGATCCGTTCTTAACTTTTTTGATGGTCGCTTTCACCGGCACAGCCGCGATAGCCGCTCCTGCTTTTCGCGCTTCTTTTATCACAGACGATACCAGGCCCTTGGTTATAAACGGCCTGGCTGCGTCGTGGATCAATATAAGATCCGCCTGCGGGCCTATCGCTTTTAAGCCATTCGCCACGGAATCCCTGCGCTCTTTACCGCCAAGGACGATCTTAACATCCTTGGCAGCCCTTTGCTGCTGGATAATATTACGCAGGGCCCGGATATTCCCGGGATTACCCACAACAATAATCTCTTTAATCTGCGGGTGCGCGTTTAATACGGCCAGCGAATAAGCGATGACCGGCCGGGAATTTAATCTTAAGACGGCCTTGGAAAGCTTGCGCCCGAATCTCCTGCCTTTACCGGCAGCAACTATTATCGCGCTGACCATACGGCCTATCGCTCTAATTTAGTAAAAATCATTCTTCCGGCCTGCGTCTGGAGAACTGAAGTTACAACAGCCCGGACTTCCTGTCCGAGCAAACGGCGGCCGTCTTCCACTACCACCATCGTCCCATCATCAAGATAACCTATGGCCTGGTTATGCTCCTTGCCTTCCTTGATCAATTTGATCTGCATCTGTTCCCCGGGAAAAACCACGGGCTTAAGCGCGTTAGCCAACTCATTGATATTCAAAACCTTGATCCCCTGGATTGTGGCTACGCGGTTAAGATTAAAATCCACGGTTAATATTTTTGCCTCTAAAAGTTTAGCTAATTTTACGAGCTTAGCATCCACTTCGCTGGTCTCGGGGAAATCTTCCTCGTGGATGACGATATCCAATCCGGAATCCTTCTGGATAGTATTGAGTATTTCCAGGCCCCGCCTGCCTCTCTGGCGCTTGATCGGGTCGGTAGAATCGGCGATCTGCTGCAACTCTCTTAAAACAAATTTAGGGATGATCACTTTCCCGGAGATAAATTTAGTCTTGCAGATATCTACGATCCTTCCGTCGATAATCACGCTGGTATCCAGGACCACGATATCGGATGCCTGGTCCTGCCTGCGCAGGCGCACATAAGGTATAATAACGCTGAATGAATCTTTGCCGCGCAGCGCGATAACCATGCCAAGATAGCAGAAGATCAGGGTTAAAATTACCCTGATGGAAGAAAGCGTAGCCGGCGGGATCGCAGTGATACTGAAAGCATCTCCGACTAATTTTGCCATGATCAGGCCCAAGATCAAACCGAATACGATGCTGGAAAGCCCGCTCACCGAGACTTTACGCACGCCTGCCTCCAGCACGATAACCATTAAACCTAATATGCCGCCGGTAAAAGCGCCGGTTAATTCCGCTGCCTGATACCCTACTAACGCGCTAGCCACTAAGAATAAGATACGCACGAATAATAAATTCATTATTTCCCTCCTCCGAGGACCGCCGGAGCCGCCATTTTTTGGCCTAAGGCGATATCCAACGCCTCTTTTAAATTCGCTACGGGGATCAACTCAATACTGCCTTTATGATTTTTAATATTCTTATGATTATTCCTGGGCAGAATGCAGGATTTAAAGCCTAATTTTTCCGCTTCATTTACGCGCAGCATGATCTGATGCGTGCTGCGGATCTCGCCGCTTAACCCCACTTCTCCCAAAATCACCGTAGCGGGGATCACTAACTGTTCGCGGAACGCCGCGGCAACTGCTACGGCAACTGCCAGGTCTGCCGACGGGTCTTCTACTTTTATGCCTCCGGCAACATTGACAAAAATATCCTCTGTTTCCAGGGCCAGCCCTATCCTTTTTTCCAGGACCGCTACCAAAAGGCTCAAGCGGTTGGAATCAAACCCCTGCGAGCGCCGGCGGGCATAGCCGAAGCTTGAGCGGCTGACCAGAGATTGTATTTCAACCAAAAGCGGCCGCGAACCCTCCACTATTGAAGTAACCACTGAACCGGCTACCCCTTGAGGTTTTTCGGAGAGAAATATCTCCGAAGGATTTTTCACTTCGGTCAAGCCCTGGCTGCTCATTTCAAAAACGCCTATTTCATTGGTTGAGCCAAACCTGTTCTTTACCGCGCGCAAGATCCGGTAAATCGAGAACCTGTCGCCCTCAAAATATAAAACCGTATCCACGATATGCTCTAAAACCCTGGGCCCGGCAAGCGTGCCTTCCTTGGTTACGTGCCCGATAATAAAGATCGAGGTCCCGGTTGTCTTGGCTAACTGGGTGAGCATTCCGGAACATTCCCTGACTTGGCTGACGCTTCCGGCAGAAGAGCTGATCCCCGGGTCAAAAATAACCTGGATAGAATCAATAATGACCACATCCGGCTTAAGTTTTTTAATGTATTCAACGATCAGGGATAGATCCGTCTGGTTAACGATATACAGCCGTTCGGATTCATGCGAGCCTAAACGCCTGGCCCGCAGCTTGGTTTGCGATACGCTTTCTTCTCCGCTGACGTAAAGAATAGTCGCGCCATGCCTGGCCAGCTGGTTGGATACCTGTAAAGAGATAGTGGATTTACCGACGCCGGGGTCGCCGCCGATTAAAACTACCGAACCAGCGACTATTCCTCCGCCTAAGACCCGGTCTAACTCTGTTATGCCTGTCTTAAGGCGTTCTTCCTCTTTAGCCTCCACATCCTTAAGCAGCACCGGTTCATCCTTATATAAGGCAACGCGCTCCTTAGCGCCGGAGGCCGGGGCAGCATAATCCTCCTCCACAAATGAATTCCAGCTTGAGCAATCCGGGCACCTGCCCAGCCACTTGGGAGATTGATA
>JBAZIT010000084.1:0-5940 GCA_041651675.1 Candidatus Omnitrophota bacterium
AAGATGATCTCTTTTACCGAACGGTTGGCGTAAACCAGGACCATATCCGTACCCAGGCCCATGTCCACGACATATTTAGCAATGCTCCTTATGGGAGTAATGCCTATGCCTCCGGATAAAAAAGCTATCTTTATACCCGGATCATCCAGGGTGAATTTTCCGAACGGATACTCGATCTTGACAGTATCTCCGGCGCTTAACCGGTCCAGGGCTTTTGAGAAATCGCTGTTGGTTAGTTTTTTGGTAAACTCCAGGTAGCATTGCTCTGTCGGAGAGCTGGATATGGAAAGATATCTTTTTAAGGCAGGATTGTCCGCAAGAGTTACTGCCAGGAACTGGCCGGCTTTGAAATCCGCTTTCCCGCCAATATCCAGGCGCACGCTTTTAACATTATACGCCCTTTGGATAACCTCTTTAACTCTTGCGGTTGACTCCTGAACCATCTAAAATGCCCGGTTGTTGGTTAAGTTGATCAAACCTTCTCAAACATGTCCTTGCCCACGCCGCATTCAGGACAAACCCAGTCAGCAGGCAGTTTTTCAAAAGGCGTTCCCGCCGGGATCCCGCCGGCAGAGTCCCCTTGGGCAGGATCATAGATATAACCGCATACCGTGCACCTGTATTTATCCATCCCGAATCTCCTTTTTTAACGCTGTTTTTCCGCCCCCGGCATTCCGGAGCGCATCGGCATACCCGGCGCCTGTTCCCTGTCCATAAGGGCGCGCTTTCCCTTCATCATCTCCATCATCGGGCATCTAAAAAAAGGCCTGGCACTTCCGGCCAGGTAAACACCCGAAGAAAGAACTAAAATCGCGCTGAGCCAGAGCAAGACTGCGACAGCTACCCCAAAAAGTTTTAAGTTCTTGGACTCGATCTTTTGTAAAATTACCAAGACAAAAAAACTTAAAGTGAGTAATACCGCCACCGGTATTAAAGCGGAACCGCATCCTAATCTGCACATCATCATGGCTTCCTCCCTTTTTAGATTAAACCGCTTACGTAAAATTCCCCTTAAAATTACTTGCTTAAAAATAACGCGGGCGCCGCTTATCAAACGGCGCCCTTGCCAAAACTACTTCTTCTTTGCCTTTTTCTTTTTCTTCTTTGCCCCGGAACCGCATTTTCCACAACTCATCTTTCACCTCCCTGACTGCCTATAGCAGTCCTACCTGCCCATGGCCAGCGCTTTTACCGGTTTAAAATACGCTTTAGATCTTCTTCGGGAGAACTGATCAATTTCAGGTCAAACTTTTCCTGCAGGACCGCAAAAATATTCTTAGAAATAAAAGCCGGAGGTGTCGGCCCGATATAGATTCCTTTGACATTAAGATACAACAAACTGAGCAATATAGCAACTGCTTTTTGTTCAAACCAGGAGAGGACCAGGGTCAAAGGAAGATCGTTTACCCCGCAATTAAAGGCCTGGCTTAAAGCCAGGGCCACCTGTACCGCAGAGTACGCGTTATTGCACTGTCCTATATCGATCAGGCGCGGTATTCCCTCGATTTGACCGAACTCCAATCTGTTAAAACGGTACTTGCCGCAGGCGAGGGTCAGGATAATACAGTCCTTGGGCACCTTCTCGGTAAATTCCGTGTAATAATTTCTTCCGGGCTTTGCGCCATCGCAGCCTCCGACCAGAAAGAAATGCCGGATTTTACCCGACTTAACTAAATTTACGATTTTGTCCGCCAGGCCCAGGATCGCGGTATGGTGAAAACCGGTCATGATCTTTTCAGCTGAGGGAGTTTCTTTTAAGGGAGGCAGCGACTTGGCCTTTGCGATTAAAGCTGTAAAATCCCTGTCTTTTAAATGCGTGGCTCCGGGGATGCCGGTTATGCCGGTAGTAAATAAACGGTCCAGATAAGTGCCTGCGGGAGGTATTAATACGCAATTAGTGGTAGCCAGGATAGCGCCGCTAAAGCTATTGAACTCCTGTTTCTGCTCCTGCCAGGCTCCTCCATAATTGCCGGCCAGATGGCTGAACTTTCTTAATTCCGGATAGCCGTGGGCAGGGAGCATTTCGCTATGGGTGTAAATATTTACTCCCGCGTTTTTACTCTGCTGCAATAGCTCGTATAAATCCAGCAGATCGTGCCCGGTGACTAAAATACCGGGGCCGGACTTGGTGCCTGTAGCTACATTAACCGGAGTAGGATTGCCGAACTTGTGCGTATGCGCCTGGTCCAAAATTTCCATGACCTTCAAATTCATGGCTCCGCATTTTAAAACCAGCTCCAGGTATTGGCTTAAATCAAAGCTGACATTGGTCACGGTTTTAAACAAGGCTTCGTGCATAAAAGCATCGACTTCTTCTGACCTTGAACCTAACTCCCGGGCATGGTACGCGTAAGCAGCTATCCCTTTTAAGCCAAACAACAGGATATCCTGCAGGCTCTGGATATCTTCGCTCTTACCGCAGACGCCTGTTTTGGTGCATCCGGTGCCTGACGCTGTTTGTTCGCATTGATAACAAAACATTATCCCCCTCCTTTACCTATACATTCTTTGGCTGCCTTACACCATTCTACGCAAGAAGGCAGCCTCTTCCTGAAAATCCTAGTTTTGCAGCCGGGGCATTTTACGCTTAACTCATCAGAAAAGATCTCCGCTGTATACCCGCAGGCAAAGCAGGCAATATGCTCGCTTTTAATATTCCGGCCATCCTGTCCAGGGCACCTGTCGGCCACTGTAATCCTCCTTTTATTCCAGCAAAGACCCCAGGGTTATAGAGTTTAACTCGCCTAAAACATAATTCTCGATCTTGATGATTTTTTTTCTTAGCCGACAGGAATTTCTATGCGGGCAGGCAAGTTTTTTTAAAAAGCATTCGTTCAGCCTTAATTTTCCCTGAAAAACCCGCATTATATCGGTTATAAATATCTTTCCCGGGCCCTTGGCCAGGACAAACCCTCCGCCCTGTCCTTTAAGAGACCGAAGTATGCCTTTCCTGTTCAATACCTGCAGTATTTTTCTCAAGAACGGCTGGGGCACGCGTAATTTCAGGGCTAATTCCGAAACCGAGACTACCCTTCCCCGGCATTGGGCAATGAAGCATAGCGCCCTCAGGGCATAATCCGTATTCCTGGTGATCAATTTCATTTTTTCCTTTTTTTCAAAAGCAGCGGGCTTAAAGAATTGGGCAGTTTAACGTCTTGCCCGGGACATTTTACTACAGCCCTCTTTACAGTGGGCTACCGGACGGAGCATATACTTTACGGTTATATCCATACACCCTCCTTTTGGAAGTAATGATACCATAATTGTATCATTTGTCAAGAAAAAATTTTACTTTTTTAGCTTAAGCTGACCAGCAGGATACCCGCCACAATAAAGATTATTCCCAGCCAGCGCTTGAGGCTTACCCTTTCTTGGAGTATAAATCTGGAGGCCAGGGCGATAAATATATAATGCATGCTGTCCACGGAGAAGGCAAAACTTAAATCTACCTGCGATAAAACAAACAGCCAGATGCACAAGGAGATAGCGCTAAAAAGAAAACTGAGCCAAACCCGCGGGATCACGATTAATTTAAAGATAAATTTGGATACTTCCTGGAAATTTCCCCGCGGAGAGGCCAGGGAATTAATAGCGGATTTTAAAAACAGCTGGTTGATCGTATCGCAGGCGCTGGTCAAAGCGATCAGGAATAAAATAAAGGCGAGTTCCGGTCTCATTCCAAGGCCCGCTCTTTCTCTGAGGCGCTCAGGGACACGAAAACAACTCCGAGCAGTATAAACAAGACGCCTCCCCACCTAAAGGGACTCACCTTTTCATGCAGGAAAATAATGGAAGCTACGGGTATAAGTATATAGCTGAAACTGCATATAGGAACGGCGACGCTCAGGTCAATCCGGGAAAGCAGGCTGGACCAGAGAATGAACGTGCAGAGGACTGACAAAAGCCCGAGCCACAGGAAGGGGGATAAAAAAGCGCCCTGCAGGAAGATCAAAAGATCGCCAGCCTTGTTTATAGCCAGGCCTGGTTCAAGAAGGACACTTTTCTTAAAACAAAGGTGCGTAAAGGTCTCTAGGAAATCGGTGAAGATGAGGAAAACTAATATTTTAAGGGTGAGTTTATTCTTGAACATTCCCGCTTAAGCCTTTAGCCGGCTGGCCCTAAAGCGAACCAGTGCCATCATCAATAAATAAGTAACTTGAATTGTGAAGTATCTTAGCATAGAATAGAAAGAATAGAAAGGTAAAAATGAATTTGTTCCGAGAAATACCACCTACAGCCGGCCTGCCCATCTACACCCGAGAACTTGCCTTGGCCCTGCGCAAAAGAAATCCGCGCGGCTCCCTGGAGGAAGAATTCAAAAATTATCTGGGAGTTCCTTATGCGGCAGTAACTTATTCCGGAACAGCTGCTTTTTACCTGATCCTGGAAGCCTTAAAAACCCTCTCCCCTAAAAAAACCCTGATCATCCCTTCTTTTATCTGCCCGCTTATCCCCCTGGCTGTAAAAAGGGCCGGGTTAAAAGTTGTGGTTTGCGATATCAACCGGGATAATTTTAATTTTGAGGCCGGCCAGTTAAGGGAATTATGCTCCAGGCACCGGAATGATCTCCTGGCAATTGTGCCCGTTCATCTTGCCGGTATACCCGCGGATATCGCAACCCTGCAGAAAATAGCCCGGGAAAACAGGGCCTTCATCATTGAAGACTGCGCGCAGAGCTTAGGCGCGCTTTATCAGGGCCAAAAAACAGGCACCCGCGGAGATTTCGGTTTTTTTAGTCTTTGCCGGGGCAAAGGCCTGACTATCTATGAAGGCGGAGTATTAGTTTGTAAACCCGAGTTTATCCCTGCGGTCAGCGCCGCAATAAAATGCTTCGCCAAAGACGCGCGCTTTCCGGAAAGTTTAAAGGTCCTGGAATTATTCGGTTACTGGATTTTTTACCGGCCTTTGCTTTTTTGGTTCGCCTTCAGGCTGCCGCAAATTTTTTGGGAAATCCAGGGCCGGACCGAAAAAGCGTTCATTGAATATTTTACCGCGGATTTTCCTCTACATAAGGTATCCGGGATAAGAAAAAGGCTGGGCCAGGCAATGTTCCCGCGCCTGGAAACAGCAATCGCTAAGCAAAGGCTGCTTGCCTCGGCCTATATAGCGGGATTAAAAGACGCGGCGGGCATTAAGCTGATCACTGAGGCTGCGGGCGACTCTTCAAATTACCCTTACCTTACCCTGCTCTTTAATGAATCGGCTAAGCGCGACCAGGCGCTGCATATCTTCAAAGACTCTGGCCTGGGGGTATCGCGGATCTATTTGGCGGCAATCACGGATTATGATTACCTGAAAAGTATCGTGGGCGATCAACCTTGCCCTAACGCCCGTTATATCGCCAGGAATCACCTTAGTCTCACTACTAGTACCTTCTTAAAGCCTGAGGAACTATCCCTGGTAATAGAAAAGATAAAGAAAATATAGGGGCTGGAGAAATTAACTGCGGCTAAATCAGGGCTTCCAATATCTTAAGGTTGGTTGATTCATTGATCCCGGTTATTTCTTCTGCGGAGAACTTATCTGCCCCTGTCTCCTGCGGGTGGTCCAGCCGCGAGAGAAAGCCCTTTAAGCTTCCGGAAACAGAAATTTTTGAATGATCGCCGGTAATATCCAGCCCGGCTATATCCAGGTTCTCTTTGATTAATTTCAGCATCAGGATAAGCTCATCCAGCGTTAATTTACCCTCTTCCCAATTAGTCAGGGCATATTCATTTTTCAGGCAATCTTTATCTATGGAAACATAGGCCTTCTTTACTGCCAGCTTGCCAATGGCCTCAAGAAAAAAATCGGTTAAATTCTTTCCCTTAAGCTCATCCCAATAGATCCGGCTGCGCAGGAAACTTTTTTCCACTCTTAATGAACTGTTTTGCGGTATCTTTCTCAGGAAAACCAGGGAGGGGCTGTGACAATAAGGATAGATCCTTAACCTGTCATTAC
>JBAZIT010000085.1:0-5909 GCA_041651675.1 Candidatus Omnitrophota bacterium
TTAGTCACGCCTGCTTTAACCTGGTTTTTGGGAAAAGAGTATATCCCGATACCCTTCTGGCCGATGGTAAAGAGTATTATAATCATGGTTATCCTGCCTCTTATGTTCGGTTTATGGGTGCAACACCGTTTCCATAAAATCACCTCCAGGATTAAGCCGGTCTTTCCGGCGCTTTCAAGCCTGTTTATCGCTTTTATCTGCGGCCTGGTCGTGGCCTTAAATAAAAATGCTCTGGGAAAAGTCACCGGCATGATTTTTATCGCCGTAATAAGCCTGAATATCTTTGGGCTCTTGCTGGGGTATCTTAGCGGTAAGGGGTTCCGATTTAACCTCCAGCAGCGGCGCACGCTGGCGATTAATGTCGGTATGCAGAACGCCGGAATGGGCGCGGTGCTGGCAATCAAGCATATTTCCGCGGAAGCCGCGATCCCCAACGCGCTTTTTGCAACCTGGTGTATTATCAGCGCAGCCGGTTTAGCCGGGATCTGGTCAAAAAAAGGAGAGAGGGGGGTTTAAGATGGAATATTTTTTGGTAAGGTGGTTAATCAACGCACTGGCTATTTTTATTGTCGCCCACATTGTCAAAGGTATAGAAGTCTCCAGCACGCCGGTTGTGCTGGTGATTGCCTTAGCCTTAGGGATTATCAATGCTTTTTTAAGGCCGCTGGTTATCCTGGTCACTCTGCCGCTTAATATCCTTACTCTAGGGCTGTTTACGCTTTTTATCAATGGCGCTCTTTTCTTTCTTATATCAAAAATTGTCAAAGGTTTTGTAATTACAGGTTTCTGGCCGGCCTTCTGGGGTTATATACTCTTTAGTATAATCAGCTTTCTTTTGAGTTCTTTAATTATATGGAGGTAAAAATGGGAGTTGAAAAGACAGGCGAAAAATACCGTTGCAGCGTATGCGGAAATGAAGTAGTGGTAACAAAAGTAGGCGGAGGAGAGTTAGTTTGTTGCAGTAAACCTATGGAAAAGATAGAAGGGTAAAAAAGGGGGGGTAGGGTAATGGGTAAAGCAATTAAGGGTACGCAGACGGAGAGAAATCTGCTAGCGGCGTTCGCCGGAGAAGCGCAGGCGCGCAACAGGTATACGTATTTTGCCAGCGCCGCGCGTAAGGAAGGCTTTGAGCAGATGGCCAATATTTTTATGGAGACCGCAGAGAATGAAAAAGAGCATGCTAAGGTATTTTTCAAGTATCTGGAGGGCGGAGATGTAGAGATTACCGCGGCCTACCCCGCGGGGATGATCAAAGATACCAAAGCTAACCTGGAAGAGGCTGCTGCCGGAGAGCATCTGGAGTGGACCTCTCTTTACGCGGATTTTGGCAAGACGGCAGAAGGTGAGGGGTTTCTTGAGGTAGCGCGTTCTTTTGAACAGATATCCAAAGTAGAAAAATTCCATGAAGCAAGATACAGAAAACTGGCCGATAATATCGCCAACGCGGAGGTATTCAAAAAGAAGGGGCCGGTAAAATGGCACTGCCTCAACTGCGGCTATGTTGCTGAAGGCAGCCAGGCCCCGCAAGAATGCCCTGCCTGCAGGCACCCGCAGTCATTTTACGAGGTATTGGCAGAGAATTATTAAGGCAGGAATTTTTCTGTATTTTCTGTTGGATTCTGCTATAATAAAAAATTGATAGCTCGGCCAGAAGGCTTTTTAAAAAAGGAGGATGGAGTTATGAAAAAGCTGGTTTTGTTTTTTTGTGCGGTAGTTTTTTTATCCGGATGCGCTTCCCTGACAATCTCGCAGGTAACTTCCAGGAATAGAGAAAGCCTGGCGAAATTATATGTCGGCCTGCCTCGCTCTAATGCGCTGGAGATTATGGGGAAAAATCCGATAACGCTTAATTGTCCGGATGTTTCCAGTAAACACGCAAAACAGGTTACTATAGCCAATCCTTATCGTACGGAAACCCTGCAGAATGCCGACAGGAAATTCGAAGTAGCCTATTATGCGATTGATATCAGCAATGATTGCCTGGTCAGCGAAGACGGCCTTATAGCGCTGGTGTTTGAAAACGATAAGCTTATCGGATGGGGAAAGGAATTTTTGCAGGGTATTAATAAAAAATAATGCCGGATACCTGTTCGCGTATTGAATCAGCATAGAAGGGATAGTGCCTGTTAGGTTCAGGGGCTGTCCCTTTTTATTTAGGGAGATATAACATGCTAAAATGGTTAGCAGTGGTTTTTATTCTGGTTTGTGCTGCGGGATGCCGGCCTTATACTCCGCCTATCTCCGTTCAAACTAAAGATGACCTGGCCAGGCCTATTGATTGCAGTAGGGCCAGAGAGGATATCCAGGCCCTGGAGCAGGAAAAGGCAGAGGTTGTAGAGCAGGCTAAGGCAGGAGTAAAGATGTTTGTGCCTGCTGCCGCAGCCCGGGCAATATTACACGGAGATTACCTGGACCGTGAGAAAGTAGCCAGCGGAGAATATAACCAGGATATAGATAATAAAATCCAGCAGATAAAAGAAAAGTGTAGTATATAAGCAAGGATAAAATGCAGAGGAAAATGAAAGTTGTTACTCTGGTAGTTATTCTCCTGTTGGGATTCTGCCTGGTAAGGGATTTTGCCCTTAAATCGTTAATCGGCACCGTAGCCACCAGCATTACCGGCGCGCCTATTCATATAGGCAGTCTTTCATTGAGCTTAATAGGGCAATCCGTTAGAATATCTGACTTTAAGATATATAATCCCAAGGGTTTTGCGAAGGGGGTTCTTGCCGATATACCCAAGATAGACCTTAACTGTGATTTAAAAGCGTTTATGGCCAGCAGGATTCATCTGCGCTGGTTAGAGTTAGAAGTTAAAGAGATCAGTATAGTTAAGAATAAGGAGGGTAAATTAAACGTTGATTCCCTGAAAATAGCCGCGGCCAAACCCAGAGGGAAAAAGAATGCTGCTAAAGAACTGGCTATGCAGATAGACGTTATGAGCTTGGGGATGGGGAGGGTAGTAAATAAGGATTGCAGCGTCGAGGGCCGGACTCTGGTTAAGGTGTATGATATTAATTTGAAAAAAACCTATAAGAATATCACTAGCGCCCAGCAGCTGGCCGCTTTGATTATAGCCGAACCCTTGAAAGCAGCGGGTATCCAGGGGCTTAAGGTCTACGGGGTTTCTATGCTTAGCGGCGTAGCGGCTTTACCGGTTATGGCTGCATTTACCTTTGCTGCCAGGGATTACGCCCAGGAGACTTTCAAGATGGAGATAGAGAGGGTCTATAACGCGGCCTTGCGGGCCGTAAAGATAGCCGGCAGAGTTAAAGAGGAGAATAGGGAGAGCGGTGTTATAAGCGGAGAGGTTGATGGAGCGTGGGTAACTTTGAAATTAAAAAAGCTTGCGGAAAAGTCAACGCAGGTTACTATTTCCGCTCGTAAGTTCGGCCTGCCCCATGCTGAGATAGCTTCGGGGGTCATGTACCGCCTTAACGAACAGCTTAAATAAGATTTTTTTAATGTAAGTTTGTTTTGACTATTTCTAATAAAGGAGTATAATACTCTTTAATACAGAACACCAAAGATTAGAAAATCTTAAGCCGTAAGGGAGGCTCTAACCTTTACGGTTTTTTATTCATAGAGAGTAGTAAAACTAAAGGAGGAAGTAATGCATACCGGAAAAATCAAGAAAGTCGTACGCGAAAGAGGATTCGGTTTTATCAGTGATAACGACGGAAGGGAAGTATTTTTTCATCAGAGCGGTCTGGTAAACGCGCAGTTTGATTCTTTGAAGGAAGAAGATAAAGTAGAATTTGAAATTGAAGATTCCCCCAAAGGACCCCGCGCGGTGAGTATCTCTATCGCGAAAGAGTAAATAAGCGTATCATGAAAAAAATCAGGACTTCGCTTAAGGGTAGAAAATGCAAATTCCCTCATTGCAAGCATATACTGAGTATCTATAACCATGAGGACTATTGCCATGTCCATCTTGGCCAGGTTGATGCTGAACATAGGAAGGCAGTTCACAAATAATGATGAGTCATAAAGCGTTTAATAAAATTGATCCGGGTGAGAATAAAAATGGCGCCAGCAGTTTTTACGGTTTAGGTATTGCCCCGAAGATATTGGATATCCTGGAGCGTATAAAATTTAAAACGCCCACGCCGATACAAACAAAAGCTATTCCCTTAGCAATACAAGGAAAGGATATTATCGGAGTTGCGCAGACCGGGACCGGCAAGACGCATTCGTTCGCCATACCCATGGTCCAGATTCTTGAGCAAAAAAAAGGCATAGGCCTGGTCCTTGCTCCTACCCGCGAGCTGGCTATTCAAATCGACGAGGCCTTTCAGGATATAGCCCGCTCTTTCGGGATGAAGACAGCTTGTCTTATCGGCGGGGCACCGATGCCGCCGCAGGTTACGGCTTTACGCAAGAATCCCCGGATAGTAGTGGCTACTCCCGGCAGGCTTATTGACCATATGGGGCAATGGAATTTTCTTCCGGAGCAGGTTGTGATGCTTGTGTTAGATGAGGCAGACCGCATGCTGGATATGGGATTTAGCCCTCAGATCAATAAGATTTTGCGTTTTTTGCCGCAGGCGCGGCAAACCATGTTATTTTCGGCGACTATCCCCAAAGAAATTATGGAAATAGCCGCCAAGTATATGAAGCTTCCTGTTTCCGTAGAAATCGCTCCTTCCGGGACAACCGCAGAACATGTCACCCAGGAATTATTTATCGTAAAGAAAGAAGCAAAGTCGCGCCTTTTGAGTAAGCTGCTTAACCAATATAAAGGCGCGGTTCTTTTATTTTCGCGCACTAAGTTTAATGCCAGAAAGATTACGCGTTCAATTAAAGATATGGGTTATAGCGCAGCCGAAATTCATTCTAACCGTTCCCTGAACCAGAGGAGAGAGGCCTTGGATGGTTTTAAATCCGGAAGGTATAAGGTGCTTGTCGCTACGGACATTGCCGCCAGAGGAATCGATGTGACCGGAATTGAGTTGGTCATTAATTACGATCTTCCGGAAGACGCGGAAAACTACGTGCATCGTATCGGCCGCACAGCCCGGGCAGGAAAGCTGGGGCACGCGGTTTCTTTTGCTACACCCGATCAAAGCCGCGATGTCCGCGATATAGAAAAGATTATTCGGTCCACTCTCCCTGTATCCAAGCATCCCGAAATCCCGCATGAGCAATTTATTGAATCCCGGGGATCCTCTTTTCAGGCTAAGCCGCAGCAGCGCCACAATACGGACCGGCATAAATTCAACCGGCCAAGGAACGGGAATAAGAAATTCTACCGCTAAATTAATCTTGACTTGTGCGACTAATCCTAATAAAATACTACGAATAATTTAAAACTGTTGCCAGGGTATAGTGTAATGGGTTCGGGAGTAAAACAAAGTCGTTTTTTCTCTTAAGCAACTCTCTAAAAAGAAGAGGGGTGCTTATTTTTTTAAGAAAGGTTAAAATATGCCAAGACGGAAAGACATTAAAAAAATTCTGATCATCGGGAGCGGGCCCATAATCATCGGCCAGGCTTGCGAGTTTGATTATTCCGGGACACAGGCTTGTAAAGCGCTGCGCGAGGAAGGTTATGAAATCGTTTTAGTCAACTCAAATCCCGCGACCATTATGACTGATCCGGGGACAGCTGACCGCACCTATATCGAGCCGCTTACGGTTGAAAGCCTGGCCAGGGTTATTGCCCGGGAAAGGCCCGATGCGCTTTTACCGAATTTAGGCGGGCAAACCGGTTTAAATCTGGCTTCCGCTTTGCATAAAGCAGGAGTGTTGGATCAGTATAAAGTAAAGATTATCGGCGTTAAGGCTGAGGCGATTGAGCGCGGAGAAGACCGCGAGGCATTTAAGGATACGATGAAGAAGCTGGGGATTCCTGTACCGCGTTCGGAAGTTTGCCTTTCGGTTGAAGAAGCTCAAAAAGTCGCGGAGAAATT
>JBAZIT010000086.1:0-5852 GCA_041651675.1 Candidatus Omnitrophota bacterium
TAGGTAGCAGACATACCCAAGATACATATACTTAGTCTCTTTCAATTTTGCGCGCGACATTGTCAGAACAAGAAGGCGCAAAAAAGGATACGCGCATGGGGGAGAAGAGAATGGAATGGGTAAGAACTATTTTTTGCATGATGTCCATCCTCTCAACTCTATTCTATCACGCATCATCATGCAACGAGTGATTCATCGCGCCCTATCCTATCGCGCGCTTCGCGCAGACGCAAACCATGCGCAAAGTACTCACCATTCGTCTCATCCATTTTGATGTAAGATGGTCCGATAATAGAGTTTTGGAATGCCGTTTCGAGACCCGCGACATTTTGCGGGCGCGAATGATTAAGCTCGCGATACCAACTAATGTACCCATCAACGATAACACGGATACTTAATGGTTGCGCATCTGGCGACTTAACAATGCGCTCGGAGATGAAGCGCATAACTGGATCTTGCTTGCGCCGAAATTCTGCGGTTTCGCGCGTAATCGTTGGAATTGGCACGCGATCCAAGTATCCGCCATAATCGCGCTCAAGAACAAAGCGGTAATGCACGAGAATCGCAAACATCGCGGATTTATATCGTGCATCTTTGATCCAATCGTTTGTTAGTTCAGGGCGCTTCTTTTTCTCGCAAGGATTGCGCGGGTCTGGATTATCAACGAAGCGCGCGCGACACACATAATAGCGCAAACGATCCCATGTTCCGCAATCAGTCGCATTAATCACAAAGTCATAGTTGGATATCGCGATTGTATTTGCGGTGTTGCGAAACTGTTCCTCGCTCGAATACAAGTCGCGCGCACTTTGATCTCCTGGCGTAACTAGCGCCTTCATATTCGCGGGATTGATAACATCACCTTCATTCGCCTCATCAAAGTATCCGCCCCGACAACCTTTGAGGCGCATAAGCGCGGGATTCGCTGCACTCGCACTCGCGCGCGATGTATCTGTTAATAGTTGCATCTTGAGTACTTTTACATATGCGGATCCTAGTACATTTTGTGGAAAATACACAGACCAAGTTTTACCATTTGATCCACCTCCGCCAAGCAGCAATATCATACGTTGCGAATCACATAAGTCTAACCATGTTGATAGATAGAATAGTATAAATTCGCATACATCGCGGTCAATGTAAATATCGCGATACGCACCCAAGATGTCGGCAATAAATGGGTTACTTTCATCATATGGCGCGTAATCGCATTGTACATATGACATAATACGATGGTTATGATATCCGCGAATCAAACGCGGATAGGATGAGAAATCACGAGTTTTCATTACTTGCGCAATAGCAACAGAGTCGCTCGTACTCGTACTCGTGCCCGCGCTCGTAGAGTCAACCAATGCGCATACATCCATACTCGCGATCGGAGGCAAGAACTCAAGAACGCCATTAGTCGTGCCAATAACAAACGGTTCTTTGTCCATTGTCGCAATAAACCCATCAATATTAACCCTATGCTTCAACTGGTTAATAATCGATGCGAGTGTGCGATCGCTCTCTAGTGACTGAATCGCGCCAGGCAACTTCTTGAGGAGAGTATTTATATGTGTGCGCCCTCGCTCTGACTCGGTTGTTTCCAGCATTCCTTCTAGTTCTTTTTTGATACTTCGACAAAGTGGGATAATTCGATCAACTATGAACTTGTGAATAGAATGTGGTTCAGAATTCGCGCGCCATTTGTATGACAATGGTGGCATATCTTCCGCGATGAACTCAAACCATTGCGCGCGCATAGTACGATCTACGCAACTTGTATCCGTGACAAAACGCCCATGAAACAAACGAACAAGCGCATTCGCAACAGCAACATTAGTAATCGCACCATGATTATCATAGATACTCTTGCGCAACTGTATAGTTGTATCATTATCGCCGATTATAATGAATGCTTGCGGGTTATATGAGCGAACCCAGTACTCAAGCGAGCGCAATGTTATGAGATTTCCAACACTTGACGAGCCCGCGCGCATAGTCTCACTAATGCGCTTACATAGGTTATCCCAACATCGCGCGAAACTCGCCTCATTCCATTTCTCTGCATCGGACATACTGAAGACTTGCGCGAGTATCATGTATTCGGGCTTGTTTGCGATAATTGACTCATGCGATATAGCCATAAGCACGTTTATCCATTTATCATAGTCATGCGCGAAATCCGCAGGCAATGCATTAAGTAGATTATGAATATATTCGGCATGTGGATCCGAGCTAATAATAGACTCAAAATCGCTACTGAATTCGCGCTCTTGCGCGACTCGCATAGAGCGTTGCGCATATTCGCTATTATGCGATTGCATGCGATCAACTGCGCCATTGATCTCGCGCAATTTATCGGGCGCGATCGGAGCTATTCTTTTGTGTAGCCACGTTTCCATATTGTTGATACGTTGCGCATATTGAGTTAGCGATAACTCATACACAAGATTGATAACTTTGCATTCGCGTGTGCGCGTCATTGTTTGACCGCTAAGTAATGCATTAACATCAATTGGCATAACTGTCTTAGATTCGCGCGTAACACTGACACGAACTGCGCTAGTGAGATCATATAGAACACCATTAGGTTTGCACGATCCAAGTAAATGCGGTTGTACTTTTGCCGACATACTATCAACCATAGATTGCGCAAGGTCTGCAGACATGTCGGTGAATACGGTTGATGCTTGTTTCTTGAATACTTCTACGATCCATTGGCGCGCCTTCTTATCAAACCATAGATCTGGAACCAATACATGAATACCATCTCTGTATTGTTGCTTATCGGGAGGTTTAGTAATACTCGATCGTTTGATAATGAATATATGGAATTCTATCTCGCTAACCATTTCGGTCTCTTTGTCTTGCGCGCGCGATGCTTCATCGGATGGTTGCTGCGCATCATCAAAATCAATAATACTATATGTTTGTTCTATTGGCTTGATTATCGACTTATCGAGTATGGATGTAATGATATTGGCGACTTCATTGTTAATGCGCATAATAACCGTATCATCAAAGATAGAATTTATACAGTCATCTTGATCGCGATCAACATCTATCATAAGTCCAGCTGGATCATCTGTGACGCGCTCAACAAAATGCATAGGACATTTATCGGCGCGCACGCGATCAAGGCGCTCAAAGAACATACTACAATCAATGGGCAAGAATTGATATTTGACCTGGTTACCTACTCTATTGAGGAATTGATACGTTTTGGCTCCTGGCGCACATATTGCATTTGCATGCGAGCGTAAGAACTCATCTAGTGCATGACACGCGTCACTAGTACTGCGCGCGATCATCATGCTAGGATTTCTATCGCATACAGAAATCATAGGCTCATATAACGTACTTGCCATTTATGAAATATGTATATCGTGCAAAAAAATATTTTAGAAAGTCACCCATTGTCGTAATCTAATCATCATTAATACGACACATTGCCATATTCATATCAATGGCGCATAACGGCGCGTGCGCGCGCATATCAGTAATACGACCATCTGGCGAGATATTAATAATAATGCGCCAATCGCTAAACCAACATGCATGATCAAGTTCGATAATGACTATAGTTGTTCCATGTGGCACCATGTCAGGTAATAAGGTGTATAATGGACCATTGAGTTCGATGTTCTCGAAACAATCATTATATATGCGCGTGATATCGTACATTGGCGAAGCGTCAATTTGTCGTATTGATGACGATGCCGATGGCATCGTCATCGGACCCGTTTCAGGTACATGCATATCATCGCTAGTCGCGCTAGTCGCGCTAGTCGCGCTAGTCGCGCTAGTCGCGCTAGTCGCGACGCTAGGAGCGTTGCTGCATATTGCAACTACGCGCGCCGCTTTTATATTCATCAAGTCCACAGGATGTTCTTCATTATATCGTTTTAACTGATCGACTCGATTCAGTAACTCGCGAGTTTTTCGCGCGCGACGTTGTATGACGCGCGCAACATAATATCGCGCACATTTGCGCACAATCGATGGTCCGTAAATGAATACAGTTAATCCTAACATAACTACAACATAACGCAACAGCATCCATTTATTGTCCATAAATTGTAAGAAGTCATCGTATTGCATTTTTTGCCCACCTATTGATGTAGCCCTTTTTTATATTACATGATTCCGCGCGCGATTTAATCAGTACTATAACTTGCGCAAAATTGAATGGCGATACGAAATATAGTTACACTCTGCGCGAAAACATGAGTGATTATGATGATGCTACCGAAGTGACTGAGCCAACTGATGCCGAAGATGTTGAAGATATCGTTAGCGAAGGCGCTAGCGATGAAGGCGCTAGCGATGAAGGCGCGAGCGATGAAGATGGTAAAGATGAAGATGAGAACGAAGACGAAACATTACGTGATGGCGCCGATACTATTGCCGATGAACTAGTTTCTGATGACGAAGACAAAGACGAAGATGAAGACGAAGATGAAGTAGCTGATGATGACAAAAGCGAATATATGGGCGCGCCTGTCTCGCTCGCGCGCCCGCTAACTAATACTTCATATGTCGGTTGTACTGTCGCGCAATCCGAAGAAGTCATCATAATTACCGGCGACGCACGGCGCACATCTGATATCGCGTCCGTGTATGAATTTACCGAGGCAATATCACTTCGCACAGAACAAATCGCAGCAGGCGGATTAGATGTTTGTATGTTACGTCGCGAAGAGATACCAGAAAGCGCGACAAACGCGCGAGATATTGCGATCGCTGAAATACAAATGCGCAAATGCCCTCTTAAGGTTATGCGTCAAGTTGGCGCATTACCTGACGCGACTGGAAAAATAAAAAAATATATGGAGGTATGGTCAATGAATGAACTCATGTTTCCATTATTCCAATAAAGCGCGAATATGTTCATGAACAATATGTTCATGAACATATATGTTCATGAACATGTGACTTCTTTTTTTCGCGCGCGCGATTATTGTGGCGCGAAACTATCAGACTCGCGCATAGTGCGCAATGATCCGCACTCACATACTAACAATGTGCGCATATTCTTGCCAACGCGCACCATTGTCATATACTGGAGACCACACGAATCGCAGCTAATCGGTACGGTCTTTGCTGCTGGATCATGTACCGCGCGCTCAATAACAATACGGTATCGCGCATCTTCATCCACACTCGCATCACTAAACCATAATGTATCTTCAGGTTCGCCAATGATCGGCGCACTATTGCAGAATGGGCAAGAAAACGTTACTTGCCCATCAACTATAGCCTTCGTCATAACTTGTTGGCACGTTGCACAGAATCGCATTTTTCGTATATTGAAACTGTCAAATTCAAATATTACACAAGTTATGGAACGCGAAAGTAGAATGATTCATGATGATCGCGATAGTGGTCGATCGTTGCGCGATGGTCACAAAATCGCGCTTCGTTTCGTACATGGTATGGGGCGTATGCCCAATGAGCTCGAATTGGCAGACGTTCGGCAAGATCTCGCCGAGACCGTTCGTTATGTTGATTCGCTTATGGTAAAAATTGGTATTCTCGAAGCGCATATTGCGCGACTTGAGTCAGAGCGCGCGACTATTCAATCTTGCGCGCGTATCGAGAGTGTCGCCAAGTCTCGCGCGGAGATTGTCGGTATATCCGAACCTTGTGGGCAAATCATGCGTATTAGTTATAAATCAGCAAGTGGATCAACACAAGCACCATCAGCATCGCGCGCGAGTAGTGTATCATCGTGTCCATTCGCGCAAATCAGTGCGACCGATATGTATGTTGCATGCATGATGCCAGGTATGCCTATATGTGATGGACGATGCATGATTCACGCATCGCAAGTACATACACACGCGCAAGTACCAGTACCAGTA
>JBAZIT010000087.1:0-5529 GCA_041651675.1 Candidatus Omnitrophota bacterium
CTTATCCATTGGCCAGGCTGGCCCCTGCCCAGGCATTACCACCCGGAGATAAGTTTAGAGCCGCCGCAAAATTTCCGGGATTCTCAGGTCAGATGGATGGGGCTGGCTTTAACTCCGGAACAAGTGGAACGTAAGCGCCAGGCCATACTTTGTTACCGAAGCCAGACCAGGACCAGCGCTTTTTATCTTTTGGCGTTTACGCGCCGGAATGAGCTATTCGGTTATTACCCGGATATAGAGTTAAATAGGCAGATCTCTTTGCAAGAACGGGTAACGGAATTTTTTGGTGCATCCAGGATGTTCAGCGCGCCGGAGAAATGGTCTTTCTTCAGGGAGAAAACCGCCCAAGTCCAGGAAGAAGTAAGTTACGCTGTCCGGGATAGTTATCTGCTTATCCGCATCGCCAAAAATGCGGAATTGAACCGCACCTTCAGTATAATGTTCTATATTTTCGGATTCAGTAATCAGGCGCCATTTTCCTCTATGCCCAAGATACGCATAATAACCCGGCACACGAAGCTCCGGGCCTATGACGGAAGAAAGCGAATCGATCCTGCGGGCCTGCGCTTGGATCTAAATCCCCAGAAACTAATTTTACGCGTGCCGTTAGGCCTGTTGGGGAATCCGGATTTCATCCTGGTCTCAGCTAAGGCCTACGCAAAAAAAATTTCGGCAGGGGCCACGGGTTTTAGAAAAATAGTTATAAAATAACAGGGAGGGGATTATGCTGGAACTTAAATTGATCGAGGTGAATAAGCCCGCGGAGGTCAATTTCATACTGGGCCAGAGCCATTTCATTAAAACAGTTGAAGATCTGTATGAAGCCTTGGTAAATAATGTTCCAGGCATAAAATTCGGCCTGGCCTTTGTTGAATCCAGCGGCGCCTGCAAAGTAAGGGTTGAGGGTAATGACGCCGAGTTAAAGTCACTGGCTGCCGCCAACAGCCTGGAGATCGGCGCCGGCCACAGCTTTAGCATTTTTATGCGCGATGCCTTTCCCATCAATGTCCTGAACGCCATAAAGAATATCCCGGAGGTATGCAATATATATTGCGCTACGGCTAATCCTGTCCAGGTCATCGTAGCCCGGGCAGAGCAAGGAAGCGGAATTCTCGGGGTAATCGATGGGGTAAATCCTAAGGGCATTGAAGACGGAAATGACCTGGCCTGGCGTAAAGATTTCTTGCGAAAAATCGGATATAAGCTATAATTCTTTATTGTAATTATAGGGCTTACTATAATGGTTAACCTGGTATAAGAAAAGATGGATTTTAAGAAGATACGTAAAAACATCCTCCGGTTCTGGAGTTGGGTTGGCCTGGCTGCGGGTTCCTGGCTGATCAGGTTTATCCCGGCGGGCTTGCTCTACCAATTTGCCGGAGGAATGAGCTCCCTGGCCTGGCGTTTTGCTTCTAAGCAGAGGCAGATCGCCCTGGATAGTCTGAACATTGCGTTCGGTGAAGAAAAAACCAAAGCCCAGTTAGAGCAGATCGCCAAAGACTGCTTTACTTTTATGGCCAAGTCCGGGGTAGAGTTGATTTTTTATATGGATAAGCCGGACAGGCTTAAAGAGTGCGTTAAGCTGGAAGGCCGGGAGAATCTTGACCGGGCTTTAGCCAAAGGCTGCGGGGTAATCTTAGTCAGCGCGCATTTCGGGAATTTCCCTCTCTTGTTGGCCAGGCTGTCAATGGAAGGCTACAAGGCCGGGGGGATCATGAAGCCGATGCACGACCCGCGCATAGAAAAAATATTTTTGGAAAAACGCGAAAAATTCGGGGTTAAGACTATTTACAGCCAGCCGCGCAAAACCTGCGTGGATAATACCATCCAGGCGTTACGCAATAATGAGCTGGTTTTTATCCCTATTGACCAGAATTTCGGGACGGGCGGAATATTCGTTAATTTTTTTGGGAAAAAAGCCGCTACTGCCGCCGGGCCGGTAGTCCTTTCCCAGCGCACGGGAGCTGCGCTTTTACCCTGTTTTATTATCCGGCAGCCCGGGGATACGCATAAGATAATTTTCGAGCCGGCATTGAGCTTAGAAGAAGGCCGGGACGCGCAGGATACCGTGCTGATCAATGTCCAGAAATTGACCAGCGTTATCGAAGAGTATATCCGTAAATATCCTGCGGAGTGGGGATGGATCCACCGCAGATGGAAAAGCCGGCCAAGTTAAAAGGAGGTGCGCAATGGCAGAAGAGATAAAGAAAAACGAGGCTAAAAAAATTCCGGCCACTCTTTTTAAGGTTGTTCTAGGGCTGATTTTTTTAGGCCTGGGAGCTGCGGCGATTCTAAAATGGTGGATGTCCCTGTTAATGGTGATCCAGGGATGCATCGGTTTATTCCTGATTTTAGCAGGGATAATTACTCTGGCTATAGCTAAAGAATAAGCGGAAATTTAGCTGGATGACCGGGGCTGATCCTTAGGCGGGAAAGAAAGGGTCAGCCCAGCTTATTAGCTTTACTCACGGCATATTTTAGGGTATAATTATTTTAGCTTAAAGAAAAAAAGGAGCGAAAGTGGAAGCTATATTAAGAAGAGAGTTAATTGCCAATAAGCAGCTCTGCAGGTTAACTGCGGTGCTTTTTGCGGTAATTTTGGTCAGCCTCGGCGCGTTGGTGCGCATACCTTTGCCTTTTACGCCGGTGCCATTAACCTTGCAAACATTTTTTGTCCTCTTATCCGCAGGCTTGCTCGGCAGGAAATTAGGCCTGACTGCGCAGTTAAGTTACGTATTATTAGGGGCTTTAGGCCTGCCTGTTTTTACCAACTCCGCCGCCGGATTTAGCTATTTCTTTTCTCCTACGGCAGGATACCTGGCTGGTTTTATCCTGGCTACTTTCTTTGTGTCCGGGGCTATAAGGTCCGTTAAAAATAACCCGTTATCAGTAGCACTTGTTTTTTATACGGGGAGTATGATTATTTTATTAAGCGGCTCTATCTGGCTTAAGCTTGCCCTGGGCATATCTCTGAGCCAGGCGTTGGCTATAGGCTGCCTGCCGTTTATCCCCGGAGATCTGTTAAAAGTTGCAGCGGTAACTTGCATTTACCTGAAGCTCAGAAGCCGCGCAGCCGAGATCCTCTAAATAGCTGTTTGGGCCTTTCCTTGGCCGGCTTGACAGGTGCGGGTGTTCGTGGTAAAATAATTTTTAATCGGGGAGGTATTCAATGAGCCGAAAGATTGCCGTGATCCTGGGGATTGCGGGTTTATGCTTTATATTAAATACGAGTTTAGCCCTTAGCCAGGAGCCTGCGCAGGCTCAAGATCCTTCCTTGGCAGCTCCGCAGGAAAAAAATGAACCGGACACCCAGTGGGTATGGGGAGAGGTAACCAGCGTAGATGCGCAGGAGAAGGTGCTTACACTGAAATACCTGGATTACGATACAGATGAAGAGAAAGAGTTACTGCTGGCAGTAGATGATCTGACCGGCTACGAGAATGTTAAATCCCTGGAAGAGATAAAGGTAAAAGATTTCTTAAGCGTTGATTACATATCCGGTGATGGTAAAAATACCGCCAGGAGCATAAGTTTAGAGAAGCCCGAAGCCGCTGCCCCCCCAGGCCCCTGTAGGTAATTAAATAATATAAATAACGATAAATGGATTTAAGGCAGGGTTACGCCCTGCCTTTAGTATAATGAAAGCTAAATTCTTTTTAATTATCGGTTGCGGTTTCTTGGCCATAAACTTAACAGGCTGCGCGGTCCTGGATAAGCCGGTCCAGTTTATAGGCCAGGCGTTTTTTCCTCCGTACTCGGGGCCAAAGGCCACCATAGTAGTTGCTGATTTTGAGATCAAGGCAGCCAAAGCTACTGTTGATGTGGGCGCGGGCTTGCAGGATATGCTTATTTCCGGGTTGAATAAAACCAACCGTTTCCTGATCATTGCTCCCAAGGATAATACCAATAAGAGCGCGAAATTGATCATCGCGACGGAAGTAGTGGATTTTGAACCGCGCGCTTCCGGCGGAAGCGAGGGCGTCGGCGGCGGCGGCAGCGCTGCCAGCGGCACGCTGGGCAGTTTATTAGGCGTTACCGGAAATAAATCGACCATTGCCTTGAATATCCGCATTGTGGATACTGTTTCATCCAAGGTCTTGATTTCAGAGCGCGTTTCCGGCCAGGCCGTGGATACCGGATCGGCCAGCCATACGCACAGGGGCAGCGCTTTAAACGAAGGGTTGGCCGCTTATACCAATACTTCGATGGGAGAGGCGATTAATAAATGTATTATTGAAGCCGTCGAATACATCGTGCAGAATGTGCCGGCGAGCTATTACAAAGGGGATAAAGATGGGAAAACGTAAACGCAGAGGAAAGCTTAACTGGCGTTCCAAAAAAGCCAATAAAGGCAGAAGACCGAACTTAGGTTAAAGGAGAGCTTTTTTAAGTTACGGCTATGGTCCTGGGCTGGATCCTTATAAGCACATTCATTATCAGTATTATTTCGCTTATCGGCGTGATCACCCTGGCAATAAAAGAGCATCTGTTGCATAGGATTATCTTTTATCTCCTGGGGTTTAGCGCCGGAGCGCTGATCGGCGGAGCTTTCCTGCATATCCTGCCCGAAGCAATCGAGAGGCTTAACGCTACGGTTGTCTTCTATTACACTATCCTGGGGATAGTATTATTTTTCCTGATGGAGAGGTATTTTCATTGGCGCCATTGCCATGAAGGGCATTGTTCGGTCCACGCTTTTACTTATTTGAATATTGCCGGAGATGCGGTGCATAACTTCTTCGACGGGATTATGATAGCCGTAAGCTTTACCGTCTCTTTTGGCATGGGCTGGGCGACAACGGTGGCCATAATACTGCATGAAATACCGCAGGAACTGGGCGATTTTGGAGTGCTGGTTTACGGCGGGTTCACGCGCAAGAAGGCGCTGTTCTTTAATTTCATTTCAGCCTTAACGGCGGTTTTGGGAGCCTTGACCGGCTATTTCGTCGCCGACATCATACATGGTTTCACCAGTTTTGTCATGCCTCTGACTGCAGGCGGATTTATTTATATCGCTACCTCTGACCTTATCCCCGAGATCCATAAGGAAAGTAACCAAAAAAAGGCAACCCTGGCCTTCGTCGCTTTTTTAAGCGGGATTATTTTTATGGGGCTGGTCAAATACCTGTTCCACTCTTAAGCTAAAAGTGTTTTTTGCCAAAATATTATTTTTAAGCCCATGAGAGCGATTGCTTTGATTTCAGGCGGGCTGGACAGTATTTTAGCCGCCCGGATTATTCAAGAGCAGGGCATTGACGTGCTGCCCTTAAATTTCAAGATCCCTTTTTGCCAGCGTAAGAATAAGCCCGCAAGCAACGATAGCGTAGAGGCTCTCTCCAGAAGCGGCTTAGGCAAAGATTTACAAACAGTGGATTTAGGCGCCGGATTTTTAGAGTTAGTGGTCAAGCCTAAGCACGGCTTTGGCTCAAATATGAACCCCTGCATAGACTGTAAGATCTTCATGTTCAGAAAAGCCAGGGAATTATTGGGGCCGTTAGAGGCGCAATTTATCGTAACCGGAGAGGTCCT
>JBAZIT010000088.1:0-5522 GCA_041651675.1 Candidatus Omnitrophota bacterium
GCTAAAGGTTTGAAAGAGTTTGGAAAGATCTTCGGGCTTTATCCCGATGCCGCTGTCTTTTACGGAGATCTCTATAAAATCCCCTGTCTCCGGCCTGGCTGCCCCCGGCTTTTCCGGAGCAGCAGCCCTGGTTCGCTTTGCGCTTATATCCACGCTTCCTCCGTCCGGAGTGAACTTCACGGCATTCGTTAAGAGATTGAACATTATCTGCTTGAGTTTCTTGGGATCCGCTGCGATATTGATATCTGCTTCGGCCGCGACATCCAAAGATAAACTTATATTGTGCTTATGCGCCTTCTCCTGCAGCAGGGTAAACGAAGGCTCAAAGACATCTTTCTTTAACGACAGTGTTTCCGGCTCCAGCTCCATTTTTCCGGCTTCAACTTTGGAAAGATCCAATATATCATTGATCAGGCTCAAAAGATGCCTGCCGCTGGTATTAATGTTATCCACATATTTTTTCTGCTTTTCATTCAACGGGCCGAAATACTGGTCCTGCATAACCTCGGCAAAACCGATAATGGCATTCAGGGGAGTCCTTAATTCATGGGACATATTGGCCAGGAAATCGGATTTTGCGCGGTTAGCCGCATCGGCCTGGACTTTGGCCTGCTCAAGTTCGCGCTTCTGTTCGAAAAACCGGCTGATTATGCGGATGATATCCCCGAATTCGGTCTTATCTTTTTCCAGCCGGCTGGCGCCTTCAGTGCTCTCTTTTTTCAGGGCGCCGGATATTAACTGCAAAGGGACCTTGACCCAGCGGGTCAATAAAACTATAAAAATGAACAAGAACGCCCCGAGAAACGCCGTCATTACAAAGAAAAACTTCTTAGAGCCAAGGTTAAAGTCCTTGATCAGCCCGGATTCCTTCCAGACGATAACTTCAAACGCCGGCTTTTTATCCGGGCCCATAAGGAGGCGGCTAAAAGTGATTATGCCTTTTTGCGGGTTAGAGGCAACGGGGAGTTCTTTATAGATCGAAAGCGGGGCTAAGTCTATGTTGTATCCGCAGAGCTTGGCGATCTCATTGATATATGCCTTAGTCCAAAGCCGGCCGACCAGAAAATAACCCTGGGCAGGAGTCTTTCTCTCTGCATCTTTACTGGGGTGAATACTGGCTCCGCGGATCTCCAGGAGGCCCTTAGGAGTTTTAGTATAATAATGGCAGAAAGGCTGGCCAGCAAAAAGGCTGTTCAGCATATTCCTGGTAAAGGGGATGTCTCTCAACCCGGAGTTTTCCAGATTATCTACGGAATAAACCAGGGTTCCATCGGCCTTATATACCCAGATCACATTCGCGCCGTAGGAGGACAAGGCAGTATCGATATTTTCAGCAGCCCAGTTCTTATCCCTGTTGGCTACAAAATTGACCATCTCATCCCAATAAGTATAATCGTAGGCTAAGGTATTCAGCGACTTGCCCTTGAGCTCAAGTATCTTTTCAAAGACCCGCTGGATCTGTTCTTCTTCGTTGGAGAATAGAGTGATCAGCCGTTGCTTCTCAAAGACCCTCTGCAAGAGAATGGATGAAGCAAATACCGCAACGATCGCCAGGAGTAAAAATATTATCTTAGTCTGAACTCTCATCTTTTTCCGCGGGCAGCCAGGACCTCCCTTATTCTTTGCATAAGCTCTTGCCGGCTGGAGGATTTGGAGATAATAAACCTCCCGGAGACTACACCCTGCTGGGCCTTAACCTCTTCCTCGGTGATTATGCTGGTAAGGTAGATTACCGGTATATCTTTGGTCTTATTGTTATCCAATAGGTCATCGGATACTTCGCCGCCTTTTTTATAAGGCATCATCACATCAAGCAGTATCAGGTCAGGCCTGTTTTCAATGGCCAGCCTCAACCCGTCTTCGCCGTTAGCGGCAACTAAAATATCAAATCCTTCGCTCAATAGAATATCCTGATAGAGCGAACGCATTTTCTCGTCATCATCTACGATTAAGATCTTCGCCATAACCACCCCCCATTTTGTTAACTAATTCAAAAGACTTAAGGTCATTAGCTTTATGCGTAGCTTCTTCTATTGAGATCACTCCGTCCTGGCAGAGTTTCTTTAAATACTGTTCCAAAGTCTGCATTCCTTCCTGGCTCCCGGTCTGGATAGCCGAGTATATCTGATGGGTATTGCCGTCTTTGATCAAATGCCTGACCGCCGAGTTAGCCACCATTATCTCAAAGGCAGCCACCCGTCCGGAGCCGTCTTTCTTGCGCAGCAGCTTCTGGGCAATGACCGCTCTTAAAGTAGAAGCTAACTGCGTGCGGATCTGCGGCTGCTGATGCGACGGGAAAACATCGATCATCCTGTCCACCGTCTGCGTCGCGTCGTTAGTGTGGAGAGTGGCAAAAACCAGATGGCCGGTTTCAGCGGCAGTGATCGCATTGGAAATAGTATCCAAATCGCGCAGTTCGCCGACCAGGATAACATTAGGGTCTTCTCTCAAGGCATCCCTAAGGGCGGTAGCAAAAGAATCAGTATCTAAACCCACCTCTCTCTGGTTAATTTCGCAGAGTTTGTTTTGATGCAGGAATTCCAAAGGGTCTTCTATTGTAATGATGTGGCCCTTAAGATTATTATTTATATACCCGATGATCGCGGCCAAGGTAGTTGATTTTCCGCAGCCGGTTGGCCCGGTAACCAGGATCAAACCATTGGGCTTGGTAGCTAATTCTTTAATGATCGGCGGGAAACCCATCTCCTCTAGCTTAGGGATGTCAAAAGGAATACAGCGCATTACCGCGCCAATACATCCCCGCTGCTGATAAACATTTACCCTGAAGCGCGCTATTCCCGGCACAGAGTAGGAAAAATCCGCATGGTGGTTTTTCTCGAATTCTTCCTTCTGCTCCTTGGACATAATGGAAAAGAGGTATTTTTCGATATCTTTGGCGGATAGAACGCCCAGGTCAGAGAAGGAAAGTTCGCCGTTAACGCGGAAGATAGGCGGGCTGCCGGACTGGAAATGCAGGTCAGAGGATTTTTTGATCACCAGAGTACGCAATAAAATATCAATATTCGTCATATTCTCTCTCCTTGATCACTGCGCCCTGCTCAAAGCGCAAAAACTCTGGTATTTATATTTATTTTTTAATTATATACGCAGCAGCTTACTAAAGCAAGGATATTCTAAATTCCGGCGGGTTCGCTTCGGCAGTCAATAAATCCTTGATCCGACTGAACTCTTTCTCTCCTACTCTGCCGGAAAAAGAATACTTGACTATCCCGTCTTTGCCGATGATGATCAAATTACTATCATTATCCTTGATGCCGTAAGCAAGGAACATCTTCCCGTCCCAATCCCCGTAGATAGTAAAACCTTCCTTCCGGGAGCTCTGCCTAAGGTTAGCCTTCCATATATCAGTAAAAAATACCCCTTTACAATTTATAACCGGGATCCGGAGTATTGATTTCTTTACCTTCTCCGTCTGTGCGTCATAGAACTTATTGAGCTCATCTTTTAGCTGCCGATTTTTCTCCACCGTGTCTTTTGTCTCATAAAATATAACTGCTGCTTTTCCCTTTATATCATCTAACGTCAACTCCTCATTATCCCCGGATAATACTTTAAAATAAGGAGCCGGGTTCCCGGCCGGGAATTCTTGCGCGCAGACAAAGTCCGCTAAAAACAATACTGCTGCCAGAATCAATAACCTGCTAAAAATCTTTTTAGAGTTCATATCCATAACTACCCCCTCCTCAAGCCAGGCTTGGCCTAGAAATAATTCCGAAAGGTAATGCTGAAGATATGGTTAGAGGCAGAACTATAGACCTCGGAGTTATACTGCAAGGATAGGGCGTTATTTTTTTTGCCGTAGATAAAATTTGCCGCTACGCCTGCCCTGAGCGCGTTACGGTCAAAAACATTGGCCCGGGTGGTAAAAGTACCTGCTGATTCGCTGGAGAAAGAGGCCTGGATGTCGCCTGCGCGCCCCAGATATTCATGCTGCCAGCCGATATTAAATTCCGGAAGGAACTTAACGTTCTGCATATCCACGCGGCCGTTAAAACGCACGCCCAATACAGAGATGAGTGAATTAGAATCAAAGGCCTTAACGCTTAGGTTCGCGGAATCCGCCCCTGACTCGTTGTAAGATTGACTGTGCATCCAGTCATATTGCAGGGAAACATTGGGAACGACCTCCAGGTTCTTCCAGGGCCGGAAAATATATCCAGCCTCCAGGAACGGGGAAATGTCCTGCATGCTGTAATCAGCTTCTGCCGTGCGGTTGATTACGCCGATCCTGACGTTACGTTCAGCCTGAACACCGTGATAACCGTAGGTAACAGCGCCGGTAGCGTAAAGATTGTCCCGCAGCCATTTTCCGCAGGGGCCTACGCGCACAGAATTAATATCCTGCGAACCGGAATCCTGGTTCAGCTGCACGTTATTGAACATATATCCGCCCAGCATGCCCAGCATAAGTTCTTCGTTTACCCGGCGGAAAAATCCGACCTGGGTACCTCCTCCTCCGCTGGTATAACCTATAGAATCATCGTGGTCCGACTGAAACCCCATCGTCCCAAAGCCTGCAGCAAAGACTTCCCATTTCTGCGGCCGGTCAAAAGAATTCTCCAGAATTGAATCGCTGTTATAAGCCAGCAAGTTATCGATGACGCTTGCCGGCCGGCGCTTTTCTTTACCGTTATTCTGCGCATAGACCTCAAAATTAGAGCTATCATCGAGACGGGCCATTTGCAGGGAAAAAGCATTTCCGAAGTTATTCAGTGTCTGTAACGCGGAATTAATAACCGGCGCTACCGCTACCGGCTCTAATTTTTGGGCATTTGCGGCATTACCGCTATCATCCAGCGCTCCGATTATTGCAGACATATCGCTGCTTGCCGAATCAGCCAGGGTATCGAGTGTTGCGCCCAATGAACTATTGCCGCTGTTATTCTGATAATAAGCAGTAGTGCGGGAGGCGGTAAGATACAACTTAGTGGCGTCGGAAGTAGCCGCAAAAGTGATCATCGGCAAAGTAGGGTCATTCTCAATAGCCAGGTTAGCCGGAGTCACATTCAAAGAAGAGGATTCAGCAATTACAAAGCTCTCATTATTCCGGAAATTTTTTGTCCCGCTGGCCGCAGTAACCGCCAGAGTAGTATTATCGGCGATAGTTACAGTCTCGGCGTTAACCACCTGCGCCGAACTTTGTGTATCCCGGTCCAGGAGAAAATTCAACTTGGCATTACTACTGCTGTTATCGACAATAAAACTGTCTGTGCCGGTGCCTAAATCTACGCTTCCGGTCAATGTTCCGCCTTTCACCGTCACAGTGTCATTCCCTGCGGCAGTAAGAATGGCATAATTATCCCCGGAGATAACGCCTGCAGAGTTATTCGTAACCAGCGTATTGCCGGCTTCGGCCTTAATGGCAGTCCCGGGGCTGGAGATCGTCCCGGAATTGACCAGTTGATTTGAACCTCCCGCAGCATCGGCAACACCCTTAAAAAGAACTGCCACATTCGCCGTGCCGGTCAGGCCGGCATTCGCAGCATTATAATACAGCTTAT
>JBAZIT010000089.1:0-5361 GCA_041651675.1 Candidatus Omnitrophota bacterium
ATGGCGCAACCGACATTTTTTTGCAGGAGCCTGACGTTGGTTAACGGATAAGGGCCGGTTATTTCAGGCGAAGTAGGGCCAAAGAGCGCGATTATTTTTTTGGCGCCTATGCTGTTAGCGATATGCAGGGGCCCGGTATCGGCGGTAATGAATAAGTCCGCCCTCCTGGCCAATGCCCCCAGTTGCTTGAGGTTAAAGACCCCGCAGGCGATCAGCGGCTTACGCAGCATTTTTCCCTGAATATCAACACAAAGCGAAAGGTCGTTATGCGAACCGGTAATGATTATTTTTACAGCGGGATCTTCCATTAATTTATCCGCTAATTCGGCCCAGTATTCTTGCGGCCAGCGCTTGGGCAGCCAGTTCCCGCCGGGATTGAGCACTACGATAAAATCGCCTTTGGCTACCGCGTTTTTAGCCAGGAAATTTTCAACAAAAGCGCTGTCTTCATCGCTGACGAAAAATTCCGTATATCGGTCTTCAACTTTCAACCCGGCTTTTTCGATCACGTCCAGATAATAATCTATCCGGTGCAGCGAATCCCTCTGCGGCGGCATGATCTTCCTGGTAAGCAGGAACCCTCTCTTTTTTGTATAATGGCCTATTCTTTCGGGTATGCCGGCCAGCCGGCAGATCAGCGCCCGGCTGAATGACCGGTGCAGGAAGAAAACCACGTCAAATTTCTTTTCCCTGAGCAGCCGTACAAAATCCAGTTGCTTTAAAATACCTTTATGGCGGTCCTTTTCGTCAAAGACAATGATCTCATCCAGGTGCGGGTTGCCCTTAAGCACCGGATAGCACCTGCTGGGCACGATGCAGGCGATAAAACTCCCCGGGAAGTTACGCCGGATATTCCTGATCACCGCCGTAGAGAAAAGCACGTCCCCCAGCCAATTAACGTTAAAAATAAGTATTCTTTTATTTTCCGGCATTATTTTTTGCGTTTAAACTCCCGCATAAAATTATAATAACCGCTCGCCTCTACCCAGAAAATGAACATATTAGCGCAATTCTTGGAGATCCTTAATCTTTTGAGGGCGAAGATATCCTTATTAGAGAAAGCCTTACCCGGGTTGCTGGCTGCGGCCAGGCTATAACCGGCATCAATCACTGCCTGCCTGCTTTTGGCGTCGAACTTTCCGATAGGATAAGCAAAACTCTCCACCTTCCTTCCCAGCTTCTCTTCCAATATCTTTTTAGAACCGGCGATCTCTTTTTCAAGGTCTGCCGGCGAAAGTACTTTCGTAAGGTCAGGATGCGTGATCGTATGGCTGCCAAAAGTGATCAGGCCCGATGCCTGCATAACCGCTATATCCTCCCAGGCCAGCCTTTCCTTCTGGGCAGGATTGCTCATCTCGCTGGTGATCACGAATATCGTCGCCGGGAAATTATATTCCTTGAGGATGGGGAAGGCGTAAATATAGTTGTCTTTATACCCGTCGTCAAAAGTTATGGCTACTGTGCGGGCAGGGACCGGCTTATTATTTTTGATCAGGTCAGCGACCGCAGCCAGAGGCACGACATTATAATGATGCTCTTTCAGAAAACGCATCTGCCGCCGGAATATTTCGGGCTTGACTCTCAAGAGTTCGATGTAAGGGTTCGGTTCAGGGCTGACCGAATGGTACATCAGTATAGGCACGGTATAGCGGCTGCGTAAAAACGCAGCGCTAAAGATTACCGCAATAAACAGTATAATTCCTAAAAAAACTAATCTTTTGTTTCTAAACATCTTAAATACTCCTTTTCAGTCTCCCGGACCATCTTATCCTGAGAAAAATTATTTTGGATGAAATCCTGCGCCTGCCTGCCCAACTCCGCTCTTTGGGAATGGTCGTTCAGCAAGGTTAATATTGCAGCAGCCAATCCTTCGCTATCAGCGGGATTGACTAATAAGCCGTTCTGCCCATCCTGGATCAGTGTCCTGATCCCGCCGACATTTGAACCGATAACTGCCAGTCCCGCCGCCATTGCCTCCATCAACGCCAGGCCCAATCCCTCCTGAAGCGAAGGCATGACAAATATATCCAGCGCAGCCAACGCCTCGGTGGTATCCGGGATCTCCGGAACGAAGAATACATTCTTAGCTATCCCCAGTTTGCCGGTTAACCCGGTCAACTCATCCTGCATCTTACCCGTGCCTACAATAAGCAGCTGGGAAACGGGATATTTCTCCAGGACCTGCCGCATAGCGGTAATAAGATATTTATGCCCCTTGACATCTGAAAGCCGGGCAATGATCCCGATCACTGGCTCGTCGCTTAACCCCAGATTTTTCTTCATCTGGGCCTTGGGCCTTAAGGCCGCTGCCTTAAATCTATCCAGGTCTATCCCGTTATTGATTACCGCAATATTTTTGTCAGGGACCTTAAAATCCCTGGTCAAATGTTCTTTTACCTGTCCGCTTATCGCGATTATACCCTCTCCCCAGCAGGGAAAGATCCTGCGCAGGAGCCTGCGCTTAAAAAAACCATGGCAGGTAAAAATCCTCCTTACGCCGGTAAATTTGTGCAATAAGCAGCTTAAAACCTGAGTAGTCCGGGAATGCGTGTGGATTATATCGATCTTCTGTTTCTTTATTATACCAGATAATTTGATCGCGCTCAAAATTATCCCGGAGCTGATCTCTTTCTTGGTCCTGATCGGTATAGGGATATAAGCTATGCCCGCTTCCTGGAATTTGATCAGCCGTTCTCCTCCTGAAGAAGCAACATAAACATTATGCCCTTTCTTCTTCAAACCGCTGGCCAGGGTCAATACGTAGCTGGTTATGCCGCCGACATCCAGATGGTTGGTTATGTGGAGAATATTCATTTCAGCATCTTTTCTATACCGGATAATACTTCCTCAACCGTGATCAGGTTCATACATTTTTTATGCCGGCACTTTGGCTTATAACAAGGGCTGCAGGGCAGATCTCTTCTGATAACCAGGGAATTTCTTGAAGGAGGCATATGCCTTGCCGGATCAGTGGGCCCGAAAAACGCGATTACCGGCACATTCATTGCCGCAGCTATATGCAAGGGCGAAGAATCCGCCGAGATATATAAAGAACAGCGCTGGATCAGGCAGGCTAACTGGTTAACCGTGGTTTTGGCGCAGGCATTGATGATCTTGGTATTCTTGACCATTGAGATCAAAGCATTGGCCTCAGCCGCATCGTCATGTGTGCCGGTAATAACCACGCGCATGTTCCTTAAGCCCAGCTCCTCGCATAATTTCGCGATATGCCCCTTGGGCCAGCATTTGGTAAGCCAGCGCTTGCTGGCGTTAATGTTTATCCCGATGATCTTCTGGTCGGCGCTCAGCCACTCTGTATTCAACAGGCCCTCCACATATTCATCATCGCCCTTACCGGGCCAGAGCTCCAGACGGTTATCTTTCAGGTCTATCCCCAGCATTTTTAAGAGCCGGAATTGATGCGTTACCGGATCAATAGCCGGCTTATCATCCCTGATCCGGTGGTTAAGCAGAAAACTTAGTTTCTTGTTATCATAGCCGTAACGCTCAATGCTCAAAGACAGGAAAGAAAGCAGGTGGCTGGCCCGGTTATTCTGCAGGTCAATGACTAGATCAAAATTTTTCTTTCTTAATGCCCGGCCGATCGCCAACAATCCCTTTAATCCTTTATCTTTATTTTTCAGGTCAACAACCAGTAATTCATCTATATAAGGGCAGCGCAGCAGCACTTCCTTAGATTCCTCTCCCACCAGAAAACTGATCTTATGGCGCGGGAACCTCTCCCTTATCGCCCGCAGGCCCGGAGTAGATAAAATTATATCCCCTAAAGAACTTAACTTGATGATCAAAAGCTTAAAATTGCTCAGCGCCTCGGTGTAAACATCCAGCGTATTTTTCACCATCAGCTCAACATTATATTTTTCTTTTACCTTTTTGTAAGCCTCCTCGGCCAGGCCGGCGGCCAGGGCCGGGTCCTTGAATATTTTCACCACTGCTTCAGCCATACTCTGCGGATCGCTCGGCGGGACCATTAATCCGGTGCGGCCGTTTTCAATGATATCCACGACTCCGCCTACCTCGGTAGCCACTACCGGCACGCCGGCAGCCTGCGCCTCCACGATCACCCTGCCGAACGCTTCATGAGTGGTCGTCGCCAGGACCACTAAATCCAAATTCATCAATATTTCGGGGATATTCCTCTGCGTACCCAGGAATTCCGTGCAATGGCCCAGCCCCAGCCTCCTGACTAAAACCTCAACCTGCTCTTTATAGGCCTGCCGGGTCCGCGGCGCATCCCCGACTATCCAGATCTTTAAATAAGGGATAACCCTGGCTGCCTTAGCCATGGCTTTGATAAAATAAAGGTGGCCTTTTAACGGGGTGATCCTGCCGATAATACCGACATTAAACTCCTGCCCGCGTTTTTTATCCGGGCTCAGGTATTGGAATTTTTCCAGGTCCACGCTGCGCGGGATAAGCCTTATCCGTTCATGCGGAACAGTAAAATCTTCGATCATGTGCCGGGCAATGACATTGCTTAACACGATCACTCTCTTTCCCCAGCCCATCACATAACTAAAAGGATGTTTTTTATAGTAACCGTGGCAAGTAGTGACCAGGACCGCCTTGGCCCGGCGGCAGGCAAAATAGGCTATCCAGGCAGGGACGCGTGAACGCGCGTGCACAATATCGATTTTTTCTTTTTTGATGATCTCGGCCAGAAGCGGGATCGTTTTAATGATCGAAAAAATAGATTTTTTCTGCACCGGCAGCTGATAATGCACAGCGCCCAACTCCTCCAGGTCCTTGACCAGCGAGCCGCCGGCAGAAACCACCACTGCCTTATGCCCCAGGCGCACCAGATATTTAGCCAGGTCCAGCGTTCCGGTTTCTACGCCGCCGACATTAAGTTCAGGTAATACCTGTAAAATATTCATGCTCTCCTTATAATATCTTTTTCACTGCTTCAACCGCTAACTTCCGGTCCGCTAAAACTTTCAGCGCCGGTTTATTGCGCCAAATATCCTCAATTGTCCGCGTTAACGCCTCTATCCCGCATAAATATATATAATTACCCGCCTCAAGGCCCTTAAGGAACCTGGCGTGCTTGCGGCTTAAACCCGCGGACTTAAAAACTACCACCGATCTAGCGCTGCTGGCTGCCTCTGAAACCATGGATATGCTCTCCGGAGAAGTTATGACCACCCGGCTTAAGCCCAAAATTCCGCCCACTGCCTGGGGGATATTCTTTTCATTGGCAATAACCATAAGTTTACAGCGCGGATAATCTTTAAATTCCTGCTTCAACAGTGCCTCTACTTCCGCCGGCGTGCGCCGCGAAGTAGAAATAAGAATAGCGGCGTCCAATTTTTGGGCAGCGGCCTTGAGTTGCGCGGCTAA
>JBAZIT010000090.1:0-5255 GCA_041651675.1 Candidatus Omnitrophota bacterium
GGCGTTTTTATCGCCATCCTGCCGGTTTACGGGCTGCACACCATATTGATGATCCTGGCAGCTATTCTTATCCCCTCTACTAACAAAATAGCGATATTCATCGGCACTAATATTTCGTTTGTCCTCACTTTTCCGTTTATTACCTGGGGAGGTTATGAGATAGGGAGGCTTGTCCTGAGCAAGGACTATCCGGCTTTAAGCTGGTCGTATTTTAGCCATATGGATTTCCGGATGTTCAAGGAATTTTACTATCCTTTATTTATCGGGAGTTTCATCCTGGCGCTTATTCTCGCGGTGATCTTCTATTTTATTGCTTTTCTTATTGTTTCACAATGGCTTAAGGGGCGCAAAAAATGACGGAAAACCCAGCCGTTATTATCCGTAAATTCCGGAAAAACGACCGGGAGGATTTACGCAGGATATGCTATAGCACCGGTTTTTTGGGGAATCCTGTTTCTGCTTTTCTTGACGGAGATGAGATATTCGCCGATGCCATAACCCTTTATTTTACCGATTATGAACCGGGCTCCTGCTTGGTGGCGGAAAGCCAGGGGAAAGTCGTTGGGTATATCATCGGCGCCAAGGATGCGCGCCGGGTCTGCCGTCCGGGTATCTTATTCCGGATTCTGGCGAAAATCATTTTATCCGCAGCGCTATTCAAGCCTAAAAACGTACTTTTTATCCGGAATTTTCTGGTAAGCTTATTTAAGGGGGAATTTTCTGAACCGGATTTTTCCCGGGAGTATCCCGCGACTTTGCATATTAGTATCCAGGATGGCCAGCGCGGCGCGAATATCGGCGCCAGGCTTGTTGACGCGTACCTGGGATACCTGGAGGAAGAGGATGTGCGGGGGGTGCATTTTGCCACGATGTCTGAACGGGCAAGTAATTTTTTCAGCAAGCAGGGTTTTAAGCTATTATATAAAGGTAAGCGTTCGTATTTTAACTATATCCTGCATAAGGAGCTGCCTCTTTACATTTACGGCAAGCGCCTGGCAGAATAAACAAAAAACCCCGAAACGCTTTTTCGGGGCTCTTGTAGGTGATAGGCCTTATAGCCTGCGCTATCGACCGACCTCCTTGATTTGAGTAAACGCATAACGAAGTATGCAATATCCTGGCTGAATGTCAAGGCCAAATCAGTGGTTTTTAGAAAGCGCTTTCAGGATTTTAATTTTTTTTAGGTTGACAGGGGAGCAGTGTAGAGTAAAATAAAGTAAAGATGCCCGCAAAAATTTCCTTTGATTATCCTCAAGCAGGAACACTCCGCGTCAAACTAAGCGGCGACTGGCAGATCTCCTCCGGTATCCCTTCGGAAAACGAGGTTATTTCCGAGCTTGCCAAAAATAAAGATACCGCCCAAATAATTTTTGATACCTCTGAAACAGGCAGCTGGGACAGCGGCCTGGTTTCCTTTCTATTCCATCTGATTAAGGATTGCGAAAACAGGAATATCCAGGTCAGCCATCAGGGCCTGGCCCAGGGAGTAGAGAAGCTGCTTGCGCTGGCTTTAAAAGTGCATACCCGGCTTATTCCTCCGAAAGGCGCGGCTGAGCCATTCCTGGACAGGGTAGCGGATAAGGTTTTACAGCTTTATAGCGGAGTGCTTGGGCTGTTAAATTTTTTAGGCGAAGTGGCGATTGCTTTTGGCCGCCTGCTCCGGGGGAAAGCCTATTTTCGCCGCGATGAATTCATCGGTATTGTCCAGAAATGCGGGGCAAATGCTTTGTGGCTGGTTTCCCTGATCAGCATCCTGGTCGGTATTATCCTTGCTTTTATCGGAGCGATCCAGCTCAAGTTATTCGGAGCGCAGATCTTTGTCGCGGATATCGTAGGGATCGCTATGGTCCGCGTGATGGGGGCGGTGATGGCAGCGATCATTATGGCCGGCCGCACCGGAGCTTCTTTTGCCGCTGAACTCGGCCTGATGCAGGTCAATGAAGAGATCGACGCGTTTAAGACAATGGGGATCTCTCCGGTTGAATTCCTGGTCATGCCCCGCGTTTTGGCGTTAGTGATCATGATGCCGCTTTTAACGCTCTACGCGGATTTCATGGGTATAGCCGGAGGTTTTTTGATCAGCACCAGCGTGCTTGAGCTTAACCCGATAGAATACTGGCAGCATACCCAGTCGGCTGTGCGGCTGAGCAATCTCTGGGTCGGCCTTATTCACGGTTTTGTTTTCGGTATAATTATCGCTGTGTGCGGCTGTATGCGCGGCTTGCAATGCGAAAGAAGCGCCGAGGGCATAGGAGCAGCAACTACCTCGGCAGTGGTCAGCGCCATAACCAGTATTGTTATCGCTACCGCGATCATCACTTTTATCTGCCAGGTCATCGGAGTCTAAATAAATGGGAGAAGCGATAAAACCGGTTATTGAAGTGCGTAATCTGGATTTAGACTATGAAGATTACGCGGTAATGCGCGGCCTTGATTTTAGCATAAAGAAAGGCGAGATCTTTATTGTTATGGGCGGAAGCGGCTGCGGCAAGAGCACCTTGCTGAAAGTCCTGATCGGCCTTAAGGAGCCGGCAAGGGGAGAAGTTTTATACGACGGAGTAAATTTTTGGCAGCAGGATGAAGAGGGCCGGCAAAAGATAATGCGGCGTTTCGGAGTGCTTTATCAGGGCGGAGCGTTGTGGAGTTCTTTTACCCTGGGAGAAAATATCGCCTTGCCGCTGCAATTATATACCGGTTTGTCTGCCAGCCAGATCCAGGAGGTAGTGGAATTAAAATTGGCTTTGGTCGGGCTTTCCGGTTACGCCGGATTTTATCCTTCGGAGATAAGCGGAGGAATGTGCAAAAGAGCGGCCCTTGCGCGGGCGATCGCGCTGGACCCCGATATTATATTTTTTGATGAACCTTCAGCCGGGCTTGATCCGCTAAGCGCGCGCATGCTCGATGACCTGATCCTGCAATTAAAGGACACCTTGGGCGCTACGATCGTCGTGGTTACGCATGAACTGGCCAGTATTTTTGCCGTAGGCGATAGCGCGGCGCTGCTGGATACGGAGAGCAAGAGCATGATCGCCATCGGCAACCCCAAGGAGCTGTTAGCGAATTCCAACGATCCCAGAGTGATCAGATTTTTGACTAGAGGAGAGAGGCAGGCTGCGCCTGCAGGCAAGGAGTTTACCCGATGATCAGAAAAGCAAATAAGACGGTGATTGGCGCGTTTGTGGTAGGCGCGGTAGTGTTGCTGTTGACAGCGATAGTAGTTTTTGGTTCGGGAACGCTTTTCAGGCAGTCCGACAAATATGTTGTATTTTTTGACGGTTCGGTAAAAGGCCTTTCGGTGGGAGCGCCGGTCATATTCCGGGGCGTGAAAGTCGGCAACATCACCAGCATAAACCTGATCTATGACGCGCAGTCCCAGCAAGTGCTGATCCCCGTAGTGATCGATATTGAGTTATCGCGCGTAATGGGCATGCCTGAAGCGCCGGGATATCCTGATTACAAGAGGCTGATCCAGCAGGGCCTGCGGGCAAAGCTGGAGATAAAAAGCTTTATAACCGGCCAGCTGATGATCGCGCTGGACTTTTTCCCGGATAAGCCGGCTAAATTTTATGATATTATCAAAAGCTACCCCGAATTACCGGCGCTGCCCATATCGCCGGATATCTTTGAAGTCATGGATGATATTCCGATAAAAGAGATCACCACGAATTTAGAGCAGGCAGTCAAAGGAATAAACAGGCTGGTAAACTCCGAAGGCGTAACTGAGCTGCGTAAAGCGGTTAAGGAGGTTTCGGACGCGGCGCGTTCTTTCGGCTTGTTTGCGGAATATCTGGAGCAGCATCCGGAGGCGCTTTTAAAAGGAAAATCCGTTTCCAAAGGAGATTAAAATGAGAAAGATCGGTTTTTTACCCGGAGCGGCATTAGTTTTATCGGTTTTAATATTCAGCGGCTGCGTTTCTGTCGGCGGCAGCCCTAATCCCCGATTTTATATGCCTGTTTCCGTAAACGGGCAGGAGGCGGTTGAAAAAATTGATATTGCGCCCGGGATAATCGTTGCCGTAGGCCCGCTTACGATCCCGGCCTACCTTGACCGGCCGCAGATAGTGACTAAAAATAAAAATGGGACGTTGAACTTCGCTCAGTTTGACCGCTGGGCAGAACCCCTGGATTCGGCTCTGGCCCGCCTGATCGACGAGAACCTGGTCAGGCTGCTGCCGGCGGCCAGTATGCAGTTATTCCCCTGTAGTCTGGCTATTCCTGTGGATTACCAGGTGATTGTTGAAATCGTTCAATTGGACAGCGACCTGGATAAAGAGCTGGCCCTTACCGCGCAATGGTCGATCATCAACGCTAAAAGCCGAAAATTGTTATTGACCCAAAGGTCGCAGTTTATTCAGCCGATCAAGCCGAACAATTATCATGGTTTGACCGGATCGCTCAGCGCAGCCTGCGCAGGTTTAAGCCGCGAGATCGCGGTTAACCTGGCGGAATTAGCCAATCAACCTAAAGAAAAAGATAGTGATAAGTAAGGAGGAAAGATGAATGAGAAACCTGCAGGGATAATGCGCGCGGTTTTGTGGGGCTTAGGCATACTGCTCCTTCTGGCGGCAGCGTTTGATGTTACCACTGTCCCGGATAACCAGATGATCTTCCTGGCCCTGGCCTGTTTTGTCGTCTCCTGTGTAGTTAAAAGAATAGCCGGCTCCGGCGGCGCCTGCTGCAAATAAGACGCAGCATTCCAGGATCTTCTTATGCAATATACTCAGGGAAGTATAGGCAGGATATTTTTGTTGAAATTTGAGGACGGAGATATCCTCCTGGAGAAACTTGCGGGATTTGTAAGGAAAGAAAAGCTTAAAGCCGCAACGCTTATTTTTATCGGAGCGCTTAGGTCCGGCGAGCTGGTCACCGGCCCTAAGAAACCGGTAATCCCTCCGGAGCCCAACAAAATTTATTTTAAAGACGGCTGGGAGGTAATGGGCATCGGAACGGTCCTGACCAATAAATCCGGGCCGCAGATACATATCCACGGCAGTATGGGGAAAAAACAGAGAACGCTTACCGGGTGCGTGCGCGGAAGATCCCGGGTTTTTCTGGTGATCGAGGCAATAGTATTGGAATTAAAGGGGGTCAGGGCTGCCAAGTCCATTGACCCTAAAACCGGGCTTAATCTTTTAAAGATATTGTAGGAAGGAGAATCAGGGATGGCCAGGAATATCGCGGTAGTTATTTTTTCTTTATTTTTTATTAACCAATTAGCCAGGGGAGCGTACGGAATGGATAACCAGATTGTAGTG
>JBAZIT010000091.1:0-5082 GCA_041651675.1 Candidatus Omnitrophota bacterium
AGGTCCGGGGGCTGAATATCTGTAGTCAGGCCCCAGCCAAAGCGGGATACCAGCCTGTCTTGCAGGTCGGCGATTTCCTTGGGCGGCCTGTCCGAGGAAAGAATAATTTGTTTATGAGCGTCATATAAGGCGTTGAAAGTATTAAAAAATTCTTCCTGGGTGGAATCTTTACCCCCAAAAAAATGCACATCGTCAATGACCAGCACGTCGGCATTCCGGTATTTTTGCCGGAAAGCCGCCGTAGAATGGTGCTGTATGGCGTTGATCAGCTCATTAGTAAATTGTTCCGACGGTAAATAAGCTATTTTAATATTGGCCGAAAATTTAGCCATGACCTGATGGCAGATGGCCTGGATCAGGTGGGTTTTGCCCAGACCTACCCCCCCGTAAATAAATAAAGGATTATAAGTTTTGGCCAAGGAATTGGCTACTGCCAGAGAATAAGCGTGCGCGTGCCGGTTAGACGGACCGATAACAAAATTTTCAAAGGTATAACGGCTGTTCAGGCTTAAATTAGCTGAGTTACTACGGACTAGGTTGGCTGGTGGTTGGGCCGGAGCCTGCTTGGCTGCAGCCTCCCCCGTTTCGGAACTGGCCTCCAATTCCACCCTGACTGCAGCTAGGCCTAAAGAATGCAAAGAGTCTTCGATAATAGCGCTGTAATTCTTCTGCACCCAATCCCGGAAAAAAGTATCCGGCGCTTCTAACAATATAGCATCCTGGCTTTGCCTCTTTATTTTGAGAGGTAAAATCCAGGTTTCAAAGATAGTTGTACCGAGACGCTCTTTAACCTGCGCTTGCGCATCTTGCCAGATTTGGGTTAGATCAACCATCTATTGTTATTAACAGTTTATGCACAGCTTGAATAACTCTGTGGAAAGCCGTTTTCTCTTTTTTAGGATAAGGTTAAGTTGTTTATTATTAAGCCAAGCGCCTTGCCGCGGCCTAATTTCATTGACCCTGGCCGCTTTGTTTCCTAATTATAACAGAAGCCCAAGAACTTGCAAGTAAAAAAGTTAAGCGTCAATTATTATACAAGAATTCTTTCGGGCGTCAATAAAAATCAGGCTGGCCGGCCAAGAACTGCGCCTTGGCCCGGCGGGAGTTAAAATAAAATCCGGATGTATCCTGAAAACCCGGGAGGCTAAAACAGAATTCTGTCGACGGGATTGTGGATAACCCGTGGGTAACTGGGCAGAAAACAAGCCCGGGATAAAATTACCGGTTGACGGAGCGGACTTTTATGTTATAATTAAAAACCATTCTTCAATAACCAGATAAAGCCTGCCTGCCGGCAGGCAGGGAGCGATAAAATGAAAAAAAATCTGAAGACTCCAACAAATATCGTTGGAAAAAAGCGTCATGGGTTCAGGAGCAAAATGGCCACCCGCAGCGGGCGTAAACTCTTAGCCCGTCGAAGAAGCAAGGGACGAAAAAGGCTCACTATTTGATGTTAAGCCGGGTAGCCCTTAGTTTGATTAAAGCATATCAGCTGTATTTCAGGGGTTTTTTGCCCTCCTCCTGCCGTTTTCATCCCACATGCTCAGAATACCTGCGGCAAGCCATTGTAAAGCACGGGTTTTGGGCAGGAGTTTTTAAAGGGGCTAAAAGGCTTTTAATCTGTCATCCCTTTTCGGGAAAATTTGGATATCATCCACTGGAGTAACTATGGAAAAAAGATTATTGTTAGCAATAGGCCTTTCTCTTGTAGTTTTGTTAAGCTGGTCCGCCTTTAATTCTAAGACGCAACCAGTTGCCAATAAACAAGTTACAATAGTAACCCCAGCCTCTACAGAATCGAACCAAAGCCCGGTAACTATAGTTAGCCAGGCCGCGCTTCCTGAAAATCCTGCGCCGCCATTATTACAATTTGTGCATAATAATACTGAAATATTTTTTGATGAACAGCATGCGGCAATTAATAAAGTTATATTTAAGGGGATCCGGACCAGCCACCTTCTTCCGCTGAAATTCGGTTTATTAAGCGATGACGGCACGCTTAAATTTGTCAAAACAAGCAGCGGCCCGCAAGAAATTACCTTTGTTGGCCAGGATGCTTTAAGGAAAGTCACCAAAAGCTTTCTCTTCTCTAAATCAAATAATACCATACAGTTACAAATAAAAATTCAAAATATTTCTCATGCCCCCTTAACTATTAACTGGCCGCTCATCCTGGGTAGATTAGATTTCTCTGGCCATAATGAACAAGCCCGCTATCAGGATATCTATTTAGTGAATTCGGAAAAATCTTTACATTTAGCAGCGAGTAAAGATTATCAGGGAGCAAAAACCAAGGTCCTGGGATTGAGGGATCGTTATTTTTGCTTGATTGTTGAGCCTGATACCAGCTCTTATAATGGATTCATCAAAAAACTCAATAACACAGAATCGGAGGTTGGTTTTAACACTGAAAACATAATATTACAACCTGGCGCTCAGATTGGACATTTATTCAAAATCTATTTAGGGCCGCAAGATGTAAAAGCAATCAATCAGATAAATCCTGCTTGGGCAGGTATTATATATTTTGGGACATTTGATATTATAGCCCAGGTACTTTTGCAATCGTTAGATTTCTTGCATAAAATATTGCATAGCTGGGGCTGGGCGATCATTGCCTTGAGCGTATTAGTTTATTTGATACTTTATCCGCTTTCCTTGAAACAAATGCGCTCGATGAAGGATATGCAAGCTATACAGCCTAAAGTAGAAGAGCTGAGAAAGCAATATAAAGATAACCCGCAAAAGATGAATAAAGAAATTATGGAACTATATCGTATGCATAAGGTTAACCCATTTGGCGGATGTTTGCCCTTGATCTTGCAAATGCCTATATTCTTTGCGCTTTATAATGCGCTTATGCGTTCGGTAGCCTTAAAAGGCGCAACCTTTCTTTGGATTAAAGATCTATCTGAGCCAGATAAGCTTTTTACTTTACCCGTGTCTCTACCGGTCATTAGCAATGAATTTAACCTTTTACCGATCATTATGGCTATAGGTATGTTTTTTCAACAAAAGATCTCTTCGGCAGCTGCTAGTGGAGCTTCGGCAGAGCAACAAAAAATCATGTTGATTGTTATGCCGGTTATGTTTGGTTTTATTTTTTACCGTATGCCTTCAGGTTTAGTTTTGTATTGGTTAGTGAACAGCATGCTGATGTTAGGCTTCCAATTGCAAATGAATAGGGCAAAATGACCACTCAGAAGAGTATTGAAATAGAGGGCAAAACTGTTCAAGAAGCAATTAAAAAAGCGCTGCAACAATTACAATTACCCCGCAGCAAAGTTAAGATTGAGATTCTTGCCGAAGAGGTTAAGGGACTATTTGGCATGCCTGGAGCCAAGCCAGCCAAAGTACGCGTAAGCATGATTAAAGATAAATAATGCTTGACATTCTCCGTAAATTTAGGATAATAAAAATACAATATTTTTACAATGTTCCCCGTGAAAATGTCCTATTCAGAACATTTTAAATATTATAAAGCGCATGTTAGATCCTTGGTACGTAACGGGTTTTTGCGACGGAGAAGCAGCATTCACCTATAGCCGGGCCGGAGGCAGCCTGGCAATATATTTTGGGGTTAAACAGAGAGAGGATAATCGGCAGATTGTCGACGACATACGCGCATTCTTTGATTATGTGGGTAAAATATATTATCAGATAGAATCTGAAGGTGGGCCTAAACGGGGCTTGTCACAACCAGCTGTATATTATAGAGTAACAAAGATCAATGAACTCAAGCGTATCATCGAGCATTTTGATAAATATCCCTTGCAAAGCGTCAAAAAGCAACAAGCTTATCTTGTTTGGCGACAAATGGTTATATATAAGTCCGAGCACTATCGGGATGTGGATTATAATATTCTGCAAAATTTAGCCGAAAAATTGTCCAAACTGAATTCAAAAAGCCGCGCATTCAAGGTGCATAAAAAATAATGGGTAAAGTAATTACAGTTTGTAACCAGAAGGGCGGAACAGGAAAAACCACTTCCGCAATCAATATCGCTGTGTTTCTGGCTGTTGCCGGCAAGAAAGTGATGTTGATAGACTTAGATCCGCAGGCCAACGCAACCAGCGGCAGCGGTATTAATAAGCATAATGTCGTTAAGAGCACCTACCATGTCCTGCTGGAAGAGTTAAATATTCAAGATATTCTCCAGGCCAGCGCGGTCGCTAATCTTTTTATTGCGCCTTCCAATTTAGATTTGACCGGCGCGGAAGTAGAGCTCGTTGGTTCGCTGGGCAGGGAATATCGCCTGAAGAGAGCGTTAGAAAAAATAAAAAATGAATTTGATTTTATTATTATTGATTCTCCGCCGTCATTAGGCCTGCTGACGATTAACGGATTATGCGCTGCGGATTCAGTGCTTGTTCCGGTGCAATGCGAATATTATGCCCTGGAAGGATTGACTCAGCTTCACAATACTATCAAGTTGGTGAGGGATAATATCAATCCTCGCCTGGCCATTGAAGGCGTGCTATTGACGATGGCGGATTTTCGGACCAATTTAACTAAAGAAGTGATCCAGGAAGTACGCAATCATTTTAAAGATAAAGTTTATAATACAGTGATCCCGCGCAATATCCGCCTGACTGAAGCCCCGAGTTTTGGCAAGCCGATATTCCTATACGACAAAGATTCTTTAGGAGCGCAAAAATACCAGGAGCTATGCCGGGAAATTTTAGGTCTGCCTTTAGAATCCAGCCCAGTTAAATCAGAAGGAGAATCCTGATGGAGAGAAGAGCCCTAGGTAAAGGAATCAGCGCGTTAATTCCGGAAAAAGAAGTTAACGTAAAAAATGAAATTAATTATATCCAGCCGGATCAAATTAGGCCCAATCCTTTTCAGCCGCGCGAAGAATTCGACCAGCAGCATATCGAAGAGCTGGCCCAATCCATCAAAGAAAAAGGAGTAATCCAGCCGCTGTTAGTTCGGCGCAAAGGAGATTATTACGAATTAATTGCCGGAGAAAGAAGGTTGCGTGCTTGTAACATGTTGGGGCTCAAAGAGATACCGATTATAGTCAAAGAAGTGGATGATCGGGATTCTTTGGAATACGCCTTGATTGAAAATATCCAGCG
>JBAZIT010000092.1:0-5073 GCA_041651675.1 Candidatus Omnitrophota bacterium
TACACACACTGAGCGCAAAAAATGAATATAATCCTTATCAAGTACATACTCTTGCAAGATCATGCAAAATTTTATCGAATCCGCAATCGAGTACATTGACATTTATCAGTTGCGCGAGATTGCACATACATGCGCACCAATGCGCGACATGATGCGCGCACGCCAACGAACTGTCGTGTTACGTAACGACTCCATCAAACTGACGCCAGTTGACAGCATGTTAGCGCGATCTAGCCTAACAATGACCCCATTCAATAGAGATGGGCGCAGTTATCCCACAGTCGCGCGATGGATTGACGCGATATGGCACAATAGTCATCGTCCGTGTGATAATCGGGCTCGCCTTCTCACGCGCGCGATATGTCGTTATGATGATGTTGAGTTCGCGCGCGTACTCTTTGCGTATATAGGCAATGATGCAACCAATAAGAAATACGCGCATATGTGGCGTCGTACCATCCATATGTCTATTCCAAGTTCACCCGAAGTCAGGCGAGTGAGTGATCTCCTCGCGAACTGTACCCAATCCGCGCGCATATTCACATTTCTATGCTCGCGCGAGAATACGAAAAGGGTCACATTCGCGCCAGATCAAATCGACTCAGTACTCGCATACCTACTAGAGATGACCATTTGTGCGAACAACCTTACTATCGCGCGCGCACTCTTGACCTTGCGAAACAATGTGACGACTGATGTGCGCATACTCATACAGAACGAGTCTATTGGGTATGATATGTATCATTTATGTACTGCGCATGGTATTAGCGTGAGTCTTCGCGATTGTACATTACTTGATCGCATCGTATCACCAGGTAATCGCTTCGATATTGATGGTATTATGCTCAGTAGCGTCTTCGATGCTATTGCCATGGACATACGCGATCCTACAGTTATTCGCGCGATTCTCAACCAGCATGATGTATTTCGCGCGTTGGAATATCGCGACATTATCTCTGTTTGTTGTCACGCCGATCGTCAAGATGTCGCAGATATAGTTATCGAACAAATGCCCTCAGATATCATTCTCGTACCTCTATGCAATGTTATCGAATTTCAACCACGACAACTCGCGCGCATGCGAGATATGGCGCTTATGCACATTGTTGATCATCCGAAACTAACCATATACGCGGCACTGAATATACTGTATTACGCGAGTACTCCTGATCAAGTTCGCGCACTTATGTCTTCCGATGCAATCACCGCATTCGCGCGCGTCATTTCTGATACTAGCGCGATTGATGATACTAGCATGCATACTACTCCTCTTGTTGTCAATATTGGACTTATGCCAACAATCGAGCCATTTCGACGAATAAAGAGCGCGCGAATGTATGATCTGTGGCGCGAGTTTGGCTTCGAGATTGAATACTGGCCCGACGTTATTCATGCGATAATATGCTCGCGCAATGTTGATGAAATCAAGCATATGGTTGAACACTTCAATGATATGCGTACAGATGATGTTTGGGAATGTATGGACGTCATGATATCACTAATTCCGCATCAAGGATACATATATCCGCGCGCGCATCATCTTGACCAAGCAAGCATACGTTATCTTGTTAGTCGCATCACCAAGGAGGAGGACGACTATTCTAATGCGCGTTGTATGTTTATGCTTGGTATGATACTCGATGACATTGAACTAATGCGCGAATCGCGTTACATGCTATGCATCAACGATATCAATGAGACATTCGCGCAAACATACAGATACTTGTATTCACATTCGACGATAAAGGAGTTTTTCGACCCATCATGCAAAGTGCAATGTTATCGCAAGTTGATACCATTGTGCGGATCCGCGCGCGCACTCGCGCTCATTCGCGAACTATCAGAACAAGAACTCGCGGAAATCATGCCACGAATACGCGATCCGACTGTTTCATCGCGCGTTCATGCTGGTCGCGTCACTGTTGCAATGTTGCGCGAGTATATGCATGAGTGAGTGAGCTCATTTGTCGCATTCATCATTTTTTTGAATTTTGTGCTAATTAGTAGTCCATCCTTGTTTTCTCGCATTCATCTCATCAAAAAAAATGCAAACGTTCATATCACATGCGATCGAGTTCGTTTTACCTGATCAGTTGCGTCAACTCGCGCACATGTCTGCTTTCTCGCGCGACATCGTCATTCGTGCCATTCGCGCAGTCCCGCACATCAACGAGTCCATACCGGTGCGCGAGTCTCTATGCATTCGCGCACTGAAGTATTCTAGCATCACAACACTTATGTATGCGAACGAACAAACATCTCGCGATTTTCGTATCATACTATGCAATCAATTCGATGTGGTTTTAGAGTTTGTATGTCGATATGATGATCTTGATTTTGCTAAATTCATAGTCGCAAAGGCGAACTCTATTGGTATAGTATCGCTTCCCATACTCTCGATCTTATACGAATCATGTCCCAGATTTCATGACATACCACTAACACGACCAAATAATCAAACCAAGAGTTGGAGTATATTTGCGTACTTTCGTGAACAGTACTATAATCAACTCAAAAGACATAGTCCAAATATGTACACGATTAACGCGTTTGTTATTTATCTACTTGATACAGCCATATCCATAGGTTGCATTCCATTGGTTCACGTGCTTGCGCGCGAGTTTGATATCAAACACATTCTAACTCCTCAAGATCCGCATTATATATTGCACGCGCGTACACCAATTACTGACGACATGGCGAATGTGCTTCGCGCGAATGGTTTATGCAAATATTACAAACATAAGCTTGATTCATACGATCATATCATAACTAACCATGATGACGAGCTATTCGCGCTTCAAACACCATTCAATGCATTCGTACAGGGTCATTATGTTGACATTGATTATCAGGATCGTAATACTATTATGCAGATATTATCGATAGCTATTGATCGTAACGATCTCGTAATGGCTCATCAAATTCTCGTACACTATAATCTTGAATTTATGACTAATGATCTCATAAACACAATAGTGCTATCGCGCGGAGTATCTATATTTACCGTCATGTATGAGGCAGCGCGCGAAACAGATTTACCATCTCGCAAGATGAAGATTCTGATGAACATGATCGACCTATTTATGTGGTCTGGCTATCCAATGCATTCACTACTTGCATTAGCAAAGCATTATTCGCCTATCTTTCATCCTCCACAAACAAGTATTATAGACTTACATGGTTCTACGGATATCATCAGCGTTCTGCAGTTATGCGAACATTTGGGTATACGCATGTGTATGTACGATTGTTATTATGTATCTACTCTATACTTGGTTGATCGCGAGCACATAATTAAGAACATAGTATTTTTAAATTCTCGTGCATCTAATCCTGTCGTTGTTACTCGTCCATCATTCTCCCAGAATGATATTGATTGTATAATGGATTATCATCACGTTGTAAGACACATATCACCAGAATTTATCAACTGCTTGAGTAGTATGAGAAAGCGGTCCAACAAGCGAAATCCTCTTGTTACATTTAAGCTGAGCGCGTTAGTTGGTGACTTTGCAATGATGCGAAATAGCGGATACACACTAAAGCCAACATTGTTTGCTAATAGGCAACTGTTTCGCTTCATGACAACACAAGAGTATGCGCGCATATATGAACCGCCAACATATGACCTAATCAATTCTCGCGTTGGATTCGCGCAATATCCAAAACAAGTGTTAAACGTCTCGAGCTTGCGTACTCTTGCGAGTTTCATTCAAACAATGCCAACGTATGATTTGATGTGTATGATAAAGTACATTCGCAAGCATTGCATTCATCTATGCAAAAAACATCCACAAGACAAAATGAAAATGGTCTTTGTTGATATGCTTGCAACTATCAAGCTCAGGTCTCTCTATACTATCACATAGTTGCGCGAATACATATGTATGCATTGAATAAGTTGATTCATGTCATATTAAGTCATTTTTTTGAATTTTGTACTCATCAATTAACATCTCATATTATCGAAAAAATGAACGCGACGATGACGACCATAGTGAGCGATGCTGTTCATTACCTTGACTACGCGCAATGCAAGAAACTCGCGCATACTTGCGCAACATTTCGCGACATCGTGATGAAACAAGGACCACCATCCAATTCAGAGACAATATACGAGGCTGTCGAGCGAGCTGCGCGCCAATCTCGCGCGAGTCTCCTTTCGTCGAGTACTACTATTCTCGCGCAATATCCATCGATTCGCAACATCGCAATACTCTTCGCACTCATCCATGACGATATCGAGTCATTGCGCGCATCATGCCTCTCAGTCGAATGCGCGCGAAACTTCATTGCAACGAATCGAGCCATCAATCCATATCGTACAAGTCCTACATGCCGATGCTCGCTATTACTATACGCATATCTATTTGGTGATGACTATCGTAGGTGTTTTCATCACGCGCAGAGTTGGACCATTGCGCAACGGTCCACCGATGGAGCATTTACGTACGTGCCCAATAATGGAAGTATTGTATATGGCGCAAATCCGTCAATGATCACAGATATTGTCGAATATGTCAGCGCAATCGATTCTATATATGTCGCGAATATGTGTGACATGTCGCGTATCGTGTATGCGCTAATGTGTATAACATCTGATCCGCGCGCGATAGCTGATGTTGCGCATTACAAAGAATGGGTCATACACTTCGCAAAAACGCAGAAGTTCTTACCAACGACGGATGATGATGCGCGCGAGATGAGTGAGATTCTCGCGCATCTCCCACATGATCGCATAATAAAGGAGTTGTGCGAGTATTTCATTAGTCCGCTGTTTGTACCAGAAAGATTCTACTTAATGTTGAGTATTCTCGATAAGCGCAAATATGACGCGACACCTATCTACTCGCGCGTTCTCGCTATGTCTGAGTTTCAACATTATCTTATTAATCGTCAAACGATGCCATCAACATGTAGCGCGACTCGCTTATGGATGCGAGAAATCAACGAGTCAGTGCTCGCAACTTCTGAAGTGGATGCGCGCGCTCTTGTTGATGTCATAAATCATCGTTGCTTTGATTTTCATATTAGCGCGATTATATGGGTTATCCTCGCACATGCTCCGCT
>JBAZIT010000093.1:0-5039 GCA_041651675.1 Candidatus Omnitrophota bacterium
GATGGCTATAAGACTTTAGAAGAGGGCCAGGAAGTAGAGTTTGAGATTGAAAAAGGTCCGAAGGGCGAGCAAGCTACAAAAGTAGTCAAGTTATAACCTAAAAAAGAAAAAAGAAAAGGCTCAATGCGATAAGCGTTGGGCCTTTTTTGTTAGTAAGATCCGGCTGTTATGCTATAATTACCGCTATGAAGAAAAGAGTAGTAGTAGGCATGAGTGGCGGGGTGGATTCTGCGGTAGCCGCAGCCCTTTTAAAGGCTCAAGGCTATGAAGTTATCGGACTCACTATGTGCTTTAATCTCGCCGAATCAGGACGTAAGAAGGCCGGCTGCTGCAGCAGGCAAGGCATAGAAGACGCCCGGAGAGTAGCGCATAAATTGAGGATAAAACACTATGTCTTGAATATGCAGAAAGCCCTGGAAGAGCGGGTAATCAAGAATTTTTGCCGGGAATATCTCTCCGGCCGCACGCCTAACCCTTGCGTACTCTGTAATCAATACCTTAAATTCGGTGAGCTCCTGGAGCAGGTAAAAGTCTTAGATGCACAATTTTTGGCGACCGGGCATTACGCCAGGTTAGTCAAAACCCCTGCGGGTTTTTTACTGAAGAAAGCCAGGGATCCCCAAAAAGACCAATCTTATTTTTTATACCGCCTGAACCAGAACCAGCTTGAACAGGTGCTTTTTCCATTAGGTAATTATACTAAAGAAGAGGTAAGAAGGTTAGCCCGGAAGTTCCAACTGCCGGTAGCTGAAAAAAAGGCCAGCCAGGAAATATGTTTTTTGCTTGATGACGATTACCGCTCTTTTTTGAGAACAAGGGCCAAGAAAGAGATGCCCGCCGGCCCGATAATAGACGCCCAGGGAAAGATTGTCGGCCGGCATAAGGGTATCGCCTATTATACAGTGGGACAGCGCGAAGGTTTAGGCGTGGCCAAGGGCTATCCGGTTTATATAACCAGGATTGACCCTAAGTCTAACAATATTTATATCGGTTCTAAAGAAGAGGCCAGCGCCTCCGAATTCCTGGTTAAAGACCTGCATTTTGCCATAGAGCCTGCGTTAAAAAAGATTGCCCTTAAGGTAAAAATAAGGTATAATCACAGAGAAGCTCAAGCAGATTTGTTTTCCTACGGTAACAAATCTACAGGCTGTAAGGCCGTAGCTTGGTCCCCGATAGCCAAAGTAATCTTTAAAAAACCGCAATTCGCTGTAACTCCCGGTCAATCAGCAGTTTTCTATGATAAGAGCAGGGTCTTAGGCGGAGCGATCATTGATGAGGTTATAAGTTAAATGACCAGAGATATTTCTATTTTAGAGAGCAAGATCAAAGAGCTAAAAAAACAACGCGACGCCGTGATCCTGGCGCATAATTACCAGTTACCCGAAGTCCAGGAGGTAGCGGACTTCCGGGGTGATTCCCTGGAGCTTTCCCGCATCGCCGCCAAGACTGAAGCCAGGGTGATCGTATTTTGCGGGGTATATTTCATGGCCGAGACCGCTTCCATACTTTCGCCGGATAAGAAGGTGATCATGCCAGATACTAATGCCGGATGTCCCATGGCAAATATGCTTAGTGCCGACGACCTGAGGAAGCTGAAAAAAGAACATCCGGAGGCAGCGGTTGTAGGTTACGTGAATTCTTCGGCAGAGGTTAAGGCTGAACTGGATTACTGCTGCACCTCGACCAATGCCGTCGCGGTAGTTAACTATTTAAAGGACAAGAAAGAAATAATTTTTGTGCCGGATAAATACCTGGCGGATTTTGTCGCTAAGAAGACAGGGCGGACATTAATCACCTGGAACGGGTTTTGCCCTACCCATATCAAGATCCTTCCTGAGGATGTCAAGCGGGAAAGAAAGTTCCATCCTTTTGCCAAGGTCATCGTGCATCCGGAATGCCTGCCTTCAGTCGTGGCGATGGCGGATGCGGTTTTATCTACCAGCCAGATGGCTAAATTTGCCAGGGAGACCGAGGCCAAGGAGATGATCGTCGGAACAGAGGTAGGGCTAATCTACCGTTTGAAAAAAGATAATCCTGGAAAAGAGTTCTATCCGGCTTCTGAACGGGCGATCTGCCCGAATATGAAACGCACGACACAGGAGAAGATACTCTGGTCGCTGGAGGAGCTGAAAGAAGAAGTAAAAGTTCCTGATGATATCCGTAAGCGCGCTAAAAAAGCGATTGACCGGATGCTGGAGATAGTCTGAGCGGAGAGTTCAAAGCGGGATGATCCCCATAATCTACGAAGACGAATGGCTCCTGGTTGCCGATAAACCATCCGGGCTTTTAACTGTCCCTACTCCGAAGAACGAAAAGCGCACGCTTACTAGCATCTTGAATTTGTATCCCTGCCATCGGCTGGACCGGGAAACTTCGGGTTTGATCATTTACGCCAAGAATAAAAATATCCAGCAGAAAATGATGGATGAGTTCAGGCAGAGAAGGGTCAAGAAGACCTACGCAGCTTTTGTTTCAGGAATACCTTACAAGAACCAGGGAGAGATCAAAAACAGGATCGAGGGTTTAAACGCCCTGACCCGTTATAAAGTTATTGCAAAAAGGAAAGATTTTGCTATTGTAGAAGTTAACCCCTTAACCGGCCGCACTAACCAGATAAGGATCCATTTTAAGCAATTGGGGCATCCTGTATTAGGCGAAAGTAAATACGCTTTCCGGCGCGATTTTAAGATCAAGGCTAAAAGGTTGATGCTGCATGCCGCGGAGTTGGAGTTTACGCACCCGGCAACCGGAAAATTATTACAGTTAAAAAGCGGCTTACCTGAAGATTTCAAAAATTTTTTGGATAAGCATAATATTTAGGAACAGAAATGGATTTAATTCACGCTGTTTTTTTTGGGATTATTGAAGGGATCACGGAGTTCCTGCCTATTTCTTCCACCGGGCATTTGATGCTGGCCAGCCGCAGTATGGGGATCAGCCAGACAGAGTTTGTCAAAAGCTTTGAGATCGCGATCCAAAGCGGCGCGATCCTGGCAGTGGTTATCCTCTACTGGAAAACGTTGTTTAAGGGTTTGGATATCTGGAAGAAAATCTTTACCGCGTTCTTGCCCACTATGGTGATCGGAGCATTATTATATAAGGTTATCAAGAATTTCTTCTTGAGCAGTGATTCAGTAGTGCTCTGGGCATTATTCCTGGGCGGTATCGCGCTTATTCTTTTTGAAATTTTGCACGGGGAAAAACAGGGTTCATCCGAAGAATTAGCGTCAATATCCTATCCGCAGGCCCTGGTAATCGGTTTTTTTCAGTCGATTGCCATTATCCCGGGAGTTTCGCGCGCCGCGGCAACTATTGTCGGCGGCCTGGCAGTCGGATTAAAACGCAAAGCAATAGTAGAGTTCTCTTTTTTATTGGCTATCCCTACGATGTGCGCAGCAACTGCTTTGGACCTGGCCAGGAGCGCCGGGAGTTTCAAAGCAGGACAATTTCTGGTTTTAGCCGTCGGGTTCATTGTTTCATTCATGGTCGCGCTTTTGTCCATAAAGTTTCTTCTTGTTTTTATAAGAAAACATACATTTATCCCTTTTGGGATATACCGGATAATTATAGCAGCAGTGTTTTGGTTAAGATTCCGCTAAGGGAGAAGGATGAGTATACTGGTCCTGGGGACAGTAGCGCTGGATAATGTGAAGACTCCTTTCGGCCAAAGGAAAAAGATGCTTGGCGGATCGGCTGCGCACTTTTCCATGGCCGCCCGCATCTTTACGCCGGTAAACCTGGTCGCCATTGTGGGAAAAGATTTCCCCCAAAAGCATATAGATTTTTTAGAGGCTAAAGGGATAAACCTGAGCGCGCTTATCCGCGAAGCTTCGGGAAAGACCTTTCAATGGTCAGGAGAATACAAGGGCGACTTAAACACTGCTATTACTTTAAATACCGAACTAGGTGTCCTCAATACATTTAAACCCAGGATCTCGGAAGAACAAAAGAGAATAGAATACGTTTTCCTGGCTAATGTTGACCCGGATATCCAGCGCCATCTCCTGGGCCATATGCGTTCGCCTAAGCTGATTGCTTTAGATAGCATGAACTACTGGATTAATAATAAACGCAAGTCGCTTTTGCGTTTATTAAAGCAGGTGCATATCTATGTTGCCAATGACCAGGAGGCGCGCTCCTTATCCCAGGAGCATAATCTAATTCAGGCAGCCCGGGCTTTGCGCTCTTTCGGCCCCAAGATGGTCCTGATCAAAAAAGGAGAGCACGGAGTTTTATTCTATAGCGATAAGTTTATATTTTCTCTTCCGGCATACCCTGCAGATAAGGTAGTTGATCCGACCGGCGCGGGAGACACTTTTGCCGGAGGCTTTATGGGATATTTAGCTAAATCCAGGGCAGTGAATATGAAAAATATAAGAAAAGCGCTCGTGTTTGGCACTATCGCCGCTTCTTTCAATATCGAAAGCTTTGGGCTGGAAAGGACTTCCAGGCTGACGGTGAAGGACCTAGACAGGCGGCTTGCTCAATTCAAAAAATGTATTCTGCTTTAGACGGGAGGCTATATGTTAGAAGAAAAGATTCTCAACGATTACAAAGAGGCGATGAAAGCCAGGGACAGCTTAAAGAGTTCGGTATTGAGTTTTTTAAGGGCGGATATGATGAACCTGGCAGTTGCCAAAAAAAAGAAGGCGCTTGACGACAGCGAAGTAATTACCGTGATCAAGAAGCAGATAAAACAGCGTCAGGATTCCATTGAACAGTTTACTAAGGGCGACAGGATAGAGATGGCTGAAAAAGAAAAGAAGGAGCTGGAGCTTTTAAAACCCTACCTTCCCCCCGAGATATCCGGAGATGAAATCAAGAAGGTGATCGAAGAGGTTATGGCGGCTACCGCTGCCAGCGGCATGAAGGACATGGGCAGGGTCATGAAAGAGGTCAACGCAAGAATAGCCGGCCAGGCAGACGGCAAATTAGTCAGCGATTTAGTCAGGGAAAGGCTTTTAAAGCCATAAATGGAAACCTATTTTCTAAAAAACGAGGATCTGCTTAAATTCTATGAGCGCATAGAGCAGGAATAT
>JBAZIT010000094.1:0-4949 GCA_041651675.1 Candidatus Omnitrophota bacterium
ACGAATAATGAATCCGGGGGCTTAAAAGAAGTGTCTTTTAGCGTAAAGGGAAAAGACGCCTACAGCAGGTTGAAATTTGAAAGCGGAGTGCACCGGGTGCAGCGCGTGCCTACGACCGAGGCCCAAGGCAGGATCCACACTTCCACGGCGACCGTTGCGGTTTTAGTTGAACCCGAAGAGGTGGATTTCGTGGTTGATCCCGGCGACTTAAGGATCGATACCTACCGCTCAAGCGGGCCCGGCGGCCAGCATATGCAAAAAACAGATTCAGCGGTGCGCATTACGCACATTCCTACCGGAGTGGTTGTTGCCTGCCAGGATGAACGTTCCCAGCTGAAGAATAAGAATAAAGCAATGCGGGTGCTGCGGGCTAAACTTCTGGATGCCAAAAAAGAAGCTGACTCCAAAAAGATCTCCCAGGAAAGAAAATCCCAGATCGGCTCCGGCGACCGCAGCGAAAAAATACGCACTTATAATTTCCCGGACCGGCGGGTTACCGACCACCGTATAAATTTTACTACGCACCAGCTGGAATCTGTGCTGGAGGGCGAATTTGACGAAATATCCGACGCCTTGATCAAGGCTGAGCGGGAGCAAAGGCAGAAGAGCTGATGAACGAAACAGAGCTATTATTTACCCGGGCCTTAGGTTGCGACAGGATGTCCCTATACCTGAATAAGGATAGATATTTAAATCCGGATGAGGTTGATTTTATTGCTTCGGTTTTCAAGAGGAGGATCAAATCTGAGCCGCTCCAATATATCCTGGGTAAAACAGAATTTATGGGCCTGGAGTTCAAGGTCAACGAGGCAGTGCTGATCCCCCGGTCGGAAACAGAAAGGCTTGTTGAAACAGCCATAGAATACGCTAAACAAAATGAAACCGGCAGGGTCCTGGACCTGGGCACAGGTTCAGGGTGTATTGCCGTGTCTTTAGCCAAATATGCGCCGGAGCTGAAAATAGATGCCAGCGATATTTCGCCGGAGGCTTTAGCAATAGCCGAAGAGAACGCGGCAGCGCACGGCGCAGGTATTAATTTTGTACGCAGCGACCTATTTAGCGCTTTGGAATATAAGGAGTACGCTATGATCGTCAGCAATCCTCCTTACATAGCCAGCGCGCAGATCCGAAAATTGCAGCCGGAGTTATCCTTTGAACCTGTCTTGGCCTTAAACGGAGGAGCCGACGGGTTGGATTTCTACCGCCGGATAATCCCGGAAGCGCCGGGTTATTTACAGAAGAATGGTTTATTGATCATGGAAATCGGCCTTGGGCAAAAGAAGGGCCTGGAAAAAATATTCGCAGAGTCAGGAAAATTTGAAATAATCGAGATCGTTAAAGATTATAACAACCTGGATAGGGTGATATGCGCAAGAAAGGCAGATTAATATGGATAAATTAGTTATCGAGGGTGGGGTAAAATTAAAAGGCGAGCTTACGATCTCCGGAGCTAAGAACGCGGTCCTGCCTATCCTGGCGGCGACCCTGCTTACGGATGACGCCTGTATAATCAAGGGCGTGCCGGACCTGCGCGATACCAATACAATGGTCAAGATATTGCGCTCATTAGGCAAGGATGCGGAGTTCGAAAACGGGATAGTTACGGTAAGTAACCTCAAGAAGATAAGCCACGTTGCGGATTATAAACTGGTTTCAACCATGCGCGCTTCTTTCTGCGTCCTGGGGCCGCTTTTAGGCAAACTTAAAAAAGCCAAGGTTTCTCTTCCCGGAGGCTGCGTAATCGGAGTGCGGCCGGTGGACCTGCATTTAAAAGGCATAAGGGCCCTGGGCACAGAGATAAGTATTGAATCGGGTTATGTGATCGCTAAAGCCGAAAAATTAAAAGGTAACCATGTATACCTGGGTGGAGTTTATGGTTCTTCAGTTTTGGCTACGGATAATGTAATGATGGCCGCGGTCTTAGCCGGCGGTAAAACCATCATTGAATCTGCTGCCTGTGAGCCGGAAGTAGTGGACCTGGCGGAATTTTTAATTAAAATGGGCGCTAAGATCAAAGGCCAGGGCACGCCTATAATCGAAATAGAAGGAGTAAGGTCCCTGCACGGCGCGACGCATACGATCATCCCGGACAGGATCGAAGCCGGAACAATAATGCTGGCTGCTTTAATTACCCGCGGAGATATTCTGATCAAAAATATTTTTTATAAGCACCTGGGCGCGTTGATTGATAAACTGGAAGAAGCCGGAGCGTCTATGGTAAAAACAGAAAATTCCATACATATACGTTACAAGAAACAGCTCAAGGCCGTGAATATTACTACGCTTCCTTATCCGGGCTTTCCTACGGATATGCAGGCGCAGATGATGGCGTTGATGAGTGTCACGCCCGGGATAAGCGTGATTACCGAAAAGATCTATCCGGACAGGTTTATGCATGTTGCCGAGCTTAATCGTATGGGTGCGCATATACAGAGAGAAGGCCCGCACGCTATCGTAGAGGGAGTGCAGGAGCTCTCCGGCGCTCCGGTGATGGCTTCGGATTTACGGGCTTCGGCCTGTTTAGTGCTTGCCGGGCTGTCCGCCCGCGGAAAAACATCCATCTCCAGGATCTACCACCTGGAGCGCGGCTATGAGAATATCGAAGAGAAACTGGAAAAATTAGGCGCGAAGATCTGGAGGGAAAAAGAATGATCTTGATGGTTGATAATTACGATTCGTTTACCTATAACCTGGTGCAATATTTGAGCACGCTTCACCAGGAGGTAAAGGTTTTTCGTAATGATAAGATCACTTTAGGCCAGGTCAAGAGCTTGAATCCTGAGAAGATCGTTATTTCTCCCGGGCCTGGACGGCCGGAAGACGCCGGGATATCCTGCGCGGTGATCCAGGAATTTGCCGGGCGGATCCCTATCTTAGGAGTCTGCCTTGGGCATCAGGCTATAGGCTATGTGTATGGAGGCAAGGTTATCGGCGCCAAAAGGCTTATGCACGGCAAAACCTCTATGATCTACCATAATAAAAAAGATATATTTAAGGGCCTGCCGGACCCTTTTGAGGCTACGCGCTATCATTCTCTGCTGGTCGAGAGAAAAAGCCTGCCGGAAGTTTTAGAAGTAATTGCCTGGACTAAAGAAAAAGAAATCATGGGTTTAAAACATAAGCAATATCCTGTCTGGGGAGTGCAGTTTCATCCGGAGTCTATCCTTACTAAGCACGGCATGGATGTTTTGAGAAATTTTATAAAGATATGAACATTGAACAAGCAATAAAGCGCCTAAAAACTTATCCTCTCAATAGCCAGGAAACCGAATCGGTGATGGAGCAAATTATGACAGGGCAAATAGAGACGCCCTTAATCGTATCTTTCCTAATCGCGCTTAATGAACAGGGTATAGATTCTGAAGAATTAGCTGGAGCGGCGAGGGTTATGCGTAAGCATATGGAAAAAATCGATCCAAAAAACCACACAATTATTTTAGATACCTGTGGGACAGGGGGAGACAGGAAGCATACCTTTAATATCTCTACGGCTGCAGCTTTGGTTGCTGCCGGCGTAGGCATAGCGGTTGCTAAGCACGGGAACCGCTCGATAACAAGTCAATGCGGAAGCGCAGACCTCTTAAAAGAATTGGGCGTAAATACTGAAATGAGTCCGGAAGTAGCTCAAAAATGCCTTGATGAAATTGATATTACTTTTTTATTCGCGCCGATTTACCATCCAGCGATGAAATTTGTGATGGAGGCAAGAAAACAGATAGCAGAAGAAAAAAGAGAAAAAACTATTTTTAATTTTTTAGGCCCCCTTTGCAATCCTGCCCGCGCCAACTATCAGTTAATAGGAGTACCGGATAGCGGTTATGCGCAGTCTATGGCTAATGCGTTAACAAAATTAAATGATCCAGAGTGCGCACATGCTTTAATTGTTTCAGGAGAAGACCATATGGACGAGATAACTACTAGAGTTGCTGCTAAGACTTTAGTTTATGAAGTGCGTGATGGAAAGGTAGTAGATCCTAAAGGCAGTAGGGTAGATTTCGCAGCAGATTTCAAAAAGATTCCACCTGGCGGCGTAAAGGGCGGTTCTCCTAAAGAGAATGCCAAAATTATGCAGGCGATATTAAGGGATAAAGAAAAAAATGCTTATCGCGATATAGTTGTATTAAATGCCGCCGCTGCAATTTACGTGGCAGATAAGACAAGGGGGAAAACTTTAGAAAAAGGTATAAGTGAAGGCATAAAACTAGCAAACAAATCTATAGATGATGGTAAAGCTTGGGATAAACTTAAACGTTTACAGGAGTATTCGCATAATGGCTAAAATAGACATCTTAAAAGAGATCATTTTAAAGAAAAAGGAGAGGATAGCCTTAGCTAAGCAATCCCTTCCCGAGGAAGAGTTAAAGATCAAAGTCCAATCGCTTGGCCCCTGTCGGCCGTTCATTGAGGCGATAAACAAGCCGCGACAGATTTCCCTGATCGCGGAGATAAAGAAAGCCTCGCCTTCCGAAGGAGTTATCCGCCAGGATTTTAATCATTCCGCGATTGCCGAGGTCTATGAGGCTGTAGGAGTGCAGGCGATATCGGTCTTAACCGAAGAAGATTATTTCCTGGGGAATAGCGCTTATATCAATGAAATAAAAAATCTCTCTAGGTCTCCGGTATTAAGAAAAGATTTTATCCTCGAACCGTACCAGGTATATGAATCGCGTTTTTACGGCGCCGATGCCATACTGCTTATCGCTAACCTGCTTACGCAGGATGAGCTTACCCAATTTATCGCGATCGCTGCGGAACTGGGGATGGACTGCCTGGTTGAAGTGCACAATGAAAAGGAATTAAAAAAGATTTTAAAATTAAAGAATGTTCCGCTTATCGGTATTAATAACCGGGATCTGCATACCCTGGAGGTTGACCCTAAGACCACCGAGAAATTATTTACACTTATCCCTAAGGATAAGGTGGTAGTGGTTGAAAGCGGGATCAAAACT
>JBAZIT010000095.1:0-4930 GCA_041651675.1 Candidatus Omnitrophota bacterium
GCGCTTGGCTTTTTCAACCGCTTCTTTAGCCGCCCTGATATGGTCCTGCGCCGAGCTTATCCCGATGCCTGCCTGCATGTTTTGTATTATAAACGCTTTAAGATACAGGGTCAATAAAATTATTGACCCTGTATCTTCTTTATACTAAAATAACATAGCCTTTAAGCGGACAATAAATTGCGTGAATTGGTTAAGAAGGCGCGGGATTGACTAATTCCCGCAGGGATTCATAAGGTTGAATGCGAAATAATCTTGTCCTTAGGGTTTAGGGGCAAAGTAAGGAAATGAAGATATTAGAAAGAGATAAAGCAATAGAATTAAGAAGACAGGGCATGACTTTTAGCGAAATACTTCAGGAAATACCTATTTCTAAAGGTAGCCTGAGTTATTGGCTAAAAGATATCAAATTGACTGCGGCGCAGTTGTCGAGGGTTGAGTATAAAAATCAGGCAATCAAAGATAAGTTCATTAGGTTCAATGAGCTGAGAAGTAAGCAAGCGGACATGAGGAAAAGAGATATCTTAAAAAATGCCACACAGCAGATAGATCTTATATCTGATAGAGAATTAAAGTTTATAGGCATAGCATTATATTGGGCTGAGGGATATAAGGGGCGCGCTTGCAAAGGGGCAGAGTTTACCAATAGCGACCCCGCAATGATTAGATTAATGATGCGCTGGTTTAGAAAAATATGCCAGGTTAACGAAAATAAATTTCGCATACGAATACAGGTGCACGGGGCAGAAGATATTAATAAAATTAAAGAATACTGGTCAGTGGTTACAGGGATTCCCGGTAGGCAATTCACTAAATTTTATACAAAGATTAGCCCGACCAGCAAGAAGAAGATGGGGAATATTATACCTTACGGTATTTGTAGCATAAGGATATCTGATATTAACTTAATTACCACAATTCAAGGTTGGATACGCGGTTTTATGGCGCTATCGTCTAGCCCGGCCTAGGACACCAGCTTCTCAAGCTGGGTACACGGGTTCAAATCCCGTTAGCGCTACCAATGTTGCTTGCTCTATGCTTTTAGCAAAATTTATCCCGAGCATCAAGGATTGATTGTGAAGTACGAGGAACCAAATGAAGATTTCTCTTGCTATTTATTGCGGTTTATGCTAAAAATTTATAATAACCAGGAGGGTCAATGCGCGAACATTTAGGTTTTTTGAAGACGTCCAGTGCAGTAGTAAAAATAGCTGCCTGGATTTTTTTATTTTTCGGTTTGCTGGGCGGGCTTTCCATCGTTTTTGGCGCTGCCCCGGGTAATTCCCGCTGGATGGGCATCGTTGTTTTGATCGCTTATACTTTTTTCTTCTTCTTTCTTTACCTGATCGCCAAGATCGCGGATCTATTGATCCGCATAATCAACGAGATTAAAAAAGAATAAATAATGAGATCTAAGGAGGAGTAATGAGATACCGCATTATTTTCTTAGGGTTGGGGGTTTTTATCTTATTTTTTTTGTTCGGCTGCGATAAGCTCGGTTTGGCCAAGCCAAAATTCAAAGAAGCCTTAAGCAGCGTCCAGCCGGTCAAAGGCACGGTTATCGCCAAAGTCAATAATGCGCCGATTACCCGGGAGGAGCTGGATAAAGAGATAGACGCCTATAATAGCCTGGTGCCTGAAGACAAGCCGGAGAATAAGGTAACTACCCGGGACAAAAAAATAGATTATCTTAAAAATGAAATGGTCCGCCGGACCCTTCTTTATCAGGAAGCCCTGAACAGGGGGCTTGATCGAAAAGAGGAAATCATCCAGGCATTGGACAAAACCAAGCAGGAGCTGCTGGTGATGGAGCTTATCCGCAAGGAAGCCGAAGCCGTGGAAGTAAGCTCTAAGGAGATAGAGGATTACTACAATACTTACAAAGACCAGCTTAAAGAGCCCGAAGAAAGACAGGTGCGTGAAATAGTGCTTAGCTCTGAACAGGACGCCAAGGATGTGCTGATCCAGTTGCTGCAGGGCGCGGATTTCGCCACCCTGGCTAAGGACCGCTCTAAAAGTTCAAGCGCTAAATCCGGGGGAGACTTAGGTTTTATTAAGCGGGGGATAAAATCCGCGCAATTTGACGCCGTGGCCTTCTCCGATTCGCTGGAAGCCGGCAAGATGAGCAGTATCTTCAAATGCCCCGACGGTTATTATATTATAAAGCTGGAAGCCAAGCGCGGGGGCAGCCAGAGGTCGCTGGCTGATATGTGGGATGATATCCGCAAAGGCCTGACCTTTTTAAAGCAGCAGAAAAAAATCGAGGACCTGATCGGTAAGTTATCCCAAAATGCCAAACTCGAGTTTTACGAGGGAGAAATAAAGTAGGCATGCAGAAACAAAGGATCATTATAATTATCGGTATACTTCTGGCCGTAGCTGCTGTGTTTATGACCAAGACCTATATTGACCAGCAACGCCAGCAGGTTATTGAAGAGGCCAAGAAAAAAATAGCGAATATCGAACAGACCCTTCCCAAGACCCAGGTCAAGGTATTGGTAGCCGGCAAGGATATCCCCAAGGGTAATATTATTGCTGCTGACAGCCTGACCACGAGCATAATCCCAGAACAATATCTCCAGCCGCAGACAGTTTCTTCGGCGGACAGAATTTTAGGGATGGTGGCAATTGTGCAGATAGCTAAGGGCGAGCAGATCACTTTAAGCAAGCTGGTCCAGCCCAGGCAATTGGGCGGTTTAGCCGAAGGCACTCCGATAGGCAAAAGAGCCATTACCATATCAGTGGACAGCCTGTCCGGATTAGGCGGTATGATTAACCCCGGGAATTATGTGGATGTCATTGCTTTGCTCCCCGTGCCGGTCACAACAGTTGAAGGCAAACAGGTAAACCAGATGGCGGTAATGCCTCTTTTCCAAAATACCCTGGTTTTGGCTGTAGGCCAGGATACCGGCACAGTATCCGCGCCTACCTCAGGGAGGAAGGCTCAGGAAGCAGACAAAAGGAGCGAGGGCTCTCCGTTAATCACGCTTGCCCTTACGCCGCAGGAAGCCAACTTAATCGCTTTTGTCCAGGAGCAGGGTAAGATACGCCTGACCCTGCGTTCACCTGCGGATGCCCAAGTGGTGCAGTCTATCCAGCCGGCGAGTTGGGATACTTTATTTAAACATGTGTTGCCCCAACAGCAGGAAACCAAGCCTCAGGTTAGCGAGACAGTAGCTTCTGCGTCGGATTCTTATGTGGAGATATACCGGGGATTAAATAAAGAAAAGGTCCGTTTAGGTAAATAAATGAGAAGAGGAAGATAATGAAGAGGATATTGGCGTCAGTTCTGCTGTTAGCCGCTGTTTTCCTGGTTTGGCCCGGGGACAGTTATACTGCGGACGATAATTCGGAGTTGCTTAAGTTATACATGGGAGAGGTAAAGGTCTTATCCGCGAGCACTCCCAGCAGGATCGTCATCGGAAATCCCAGCGTGGCAGATGTGACCAATGTAACCAAGAATTCCATAACCCTGACCCCTAAATCTGCCGGAACTACTACCCTGGTATTTTGGGATAATTTCGGCGAGCAGTCTTACCGGCTGAAAGTATTCAGTGAAGATATTAATAACGCAAAATCGCGGGTAGATAATCTGTTGAGCAAGCTTAACCTTCCCGAGGTCTATTCTCAGGCTGCCGAAGACGAAGGAAAGGTGCTTATCCTGGGCAGGGTTAAGTCCAGCCAGGACAGAGAAAGGGTCTTTACTATTCTGGGCGGGTTAAAGAATAAGATCGTGGATCTGGTCCAGGTTAAAGAAGAGGAGTCTTTATTAGATATAGATGTGCAGATCCTGGAGTTAAACAAAGATGCTACCAGTACATTAGGGTTCAGTTGGCCGGGTTCAGTCACCTTGACTGAAGTTGGTTCTCCTGCCTTGGCTGCCGCAGGGACAGGTTGGGGAACAGTATTTAAAGTTTCTAATATCGGCCGCTCAGTAGCTGGGACAGCTAATCCGTTCACGCTTAAATTAGATGCTTTAGTCCAGGAAGGCAAAGCGCGCATACTTTCGCGGCCGCGGATCACCTGCCAGAGCGGCAAAGAGGCAGAACTTCTTGTTGGCGGAGAGCAGCCGATATTTACTACTCAGATAGCCGCGACCACTGGAAGCTCGGGTACCAGCGTGGAGTATAAAGAATTCGGTATTAAATTAAAAATAAAGCCTACCTTAACCGCAGAAAAACGCATTAAACTGAGTTTAAATGTAGAGGTCAGCGATATTGGCACGGTCCAGACTATCGGCTCTACCGGCGGCGGCACCACTACCACTACTGCCCAGGCCTATCCTTTATCCAGGCGCAGCGCGGTTACCGAGCTTTATCTTGACGACGGCCAGACTATGGCTATCGGAGGATTAATTAAGAAAAAGAGCGAAGAGGATATCCGGAAAACGCCATTCTTAAGCAATATACCTGTATTAGGCGCGATATTCAGGCAGAAGACAACTAAGGAAGGCGGCGGCTCAGCCAGCCGGGGAGATACCGAGCTTTTTATTGTCCTTACGCCTAGAATAGCTTATCTGGAGCAAGAAAAATTCCCGCAGCCCAAAACAAAAGATGAAGTTCAGCCGCAAGAGTTGGAAAAAGCCCAGGAAGAACCGCCGGTGGAATCGGTTACACAATACGCCGGGATTGTCCAGGAGCGCGTGTTAAGCAGTTTCACCTATCCCCAGGAGCTTAAGGAGAGTGGTGAGCAGGGGACGGTAAAATTAAGGCTGCACATTGCGCATACGGGCGAGCTTATGGATGTTGTGGTAGTAGAGCCTTCAGGATATCAACTTCTGGATGACCAGGCAGTCTCTATGGCTAAAAATATAACTTCCTATCCCCCATTTCCTGTCTCTATAGAAGACCAGGAACTCTGGATTGATATCCCGGTAACTTTTCAACTAAAATAAAAAATGTCTAGGAAAATAGTCATATTCAGCACTAAGGGC
>JBAZIT010000096.1:0-4774 GCA_041651675.1 Candidatus Omnitrophota bacterium
CGCGTGATGATGAAGAAGACGCGCAAGACGCGCAAGACGCGCAAGACGTACAAGATGCGCAAGATGACGCAGATGTACAAGAAGAGGCGCATACTCCACCTCCTAGAGCATCACAACAACCTAGTGCCAGTACTTCGGGCATGGCGACTATTGACTAAATCAATTCGCATACGAAACTATTTTTTTGTTTTCATATGGTGTTCGCCAGTAAAGCGGTCGATTAAAGATGAAATTTGTGAGAAGATATATTATCCAAGTGTGATCGAGTAAGTAAGTTCATTTCCAAACCAATGCCCAAACCCAAAATCGGTGTAAACCATAAACGGCGCAAGTCTGTTGCTACAACAGTCAAGGGCGCGATTAAGCGCGCGAATAAAGGGCGCGCACGTACAACAACCAAAGTCAAGATTGCCAAACTGAAAACCCCTAAAGTTATGACATGGCCTACATATGATGCGATCGCGCAGGTTGCTCTCGCGCGCGATAATTCTCCGGAAGCGGTTGCTTTGCGCGAAGTTGCCGAGAGGAAGAAGCAAGCACGTAAAGCCGCGACTGCTGTTGCACCTGCTGCAACTGCTGCAGCGGCAGCGGCATCAGTTGCCGCTAATGCAACTAATGGCGCAGTATCGATTGATGATTATCGTATCGATTCCGCGCGCGTTCGGCGCTATTTCGATAAACGCGGTATCAACAGCGCGATTACCGAATATGTCGCGAAACTTATCCAAGAACATGGTGAAGAAGTCGAAGTTGAAAGTAAGCCATTTGGTAAGCGCAAAGATGCACCCGAGCGCGATCCAAGCGTACCTCCAAAGATGATCAAGAAGCGCGTATTGCGCGGAGAGTACGAAGTGCGCCAGCATGCATGTGCTAATGCGCGCGTGCGCGTGAGCCCTTACGCAACATCCTACTTGCGTACGTTCTGTGAAGAAATCGCATGCGACCTTACACATATCGCTATTCATGGGATGACCGCAAAGCACGATTGCACCATCAAGGAAGAACATATTTTCCACAATGATTGCGAGTTCCTTGGACTTGCGCACTTCCGCGAACTATTCACATCCTTGCCTACATTTGTTAATGCGCGCAAGAAGTGGCTTAAGTATAGTACTGCGTGCTATGTGCAGTCTATCATCGAGCCTCTTCTTACTGATTTCGCTAAGATCCGCGATAAGGATGTAATGGATCGCGTAAAGCGCAATCGCGTCGAGCTTGAAAGGTTCATTGCAGAAGAACGCAAACATGTGTTTGGAACCGATGAACAAGAATGCGCCGATGATGCCAGTACCAGTACCAGTACCAGTACTAGTACCAGTCCCGAGATGGCAGCGACAACTAGCGTACCATCAACATCTGTACCTAAGACAAAAGCAAGTCAAGAAGATGATGGCGCGAAAAGTGAAAAGGATGATCTTCGGTTTATCCCATATGTCAAGCGCGTAATTCATACTATCATTAGTACTAAGCCCGAGTTCGCGCGCAATAAACCGCGCGTTTCTGCTGGACTTGTGCGATTCATTAATGAGATTCTCTTTGATTTCGTTAATTGTGTGTCCGCGCGCGCCATTGTGTACATTGATTCGATTGACTCGCATACAGTGTCTGACGGAGTTGTTCAAGAGGTCATTCTTAGTATGGTTAGCAATCCCGAAGCAATGCGCGAGCGTGCAATTAGTACATTCGAAACAGAAGTTAGACTTGTTCGCGCGAAAGAAACAGAGAAAGGCAAAACTCCAGAGAAAGTCGAGCAAGCTCGTGTTATTGCGCGCATCAAACGTCCAACATTCGTCCAGTTCATTCGCGAGAACTATCCTGTTGTTGTCCATACTCGCAAAATCAAGAGCGAAGATGATGAACCTGAGGCTGAGGCTGAGCCTGAGCAAGAGCCCGAGCAAGAACAAGAGCCTGAGCAAGTCCAAGCATAAACGCGCGTATTTCATGATGCGCGCGCATATTGTGCGCGAGACCTTATTTTTTTCTTGTCCCCGTACTGTATTTGCATGATAAAAAAAGAACAGTGATGTATTCATTTCCCATCCATAGTCTCATTCATTTGCGCGCATATGCTGTATCAAGTTGCCTTTTCGCTTCGGCAATGAACCCATTAACAAATAGATCTAACTCGCGCGTTGTAGTGTATCTACTCATTGATATGCGAATCGCGCCATCCATTAGTATGGACGGCATATTCATCGCGCGCAATACATGCGAATGCTCCTTACTTGATGAGTTGCATGCGCTACCCACTGAGACAATAACACGCGCTTCTTCTAGTTTATCGCGAATCATTGAGTTACATGCTGGCGGACCAATATGTTTCGCAACTGCAACCATAAGAGTGTTTGGTAAATATTTGTTTGGGTCTCCTCCATTGGTCGAACTATCAATAAAGACGATCTGCATAGCTAAGCGCGAGTGCGCGCCTTCTTGGTTCTCGTAATCAAGAAGTGTAATACATGGCGCGCGGGCTGAAAGTTGTTCCATGAGATACTTCTTTAGTGATATTTCGTGCGCAATGTCCGCGCTCATTGTTTCATACGCAAGGCGCGTTGCAACAAATGCCGCGGCTATCGCTGGTACATTCTCTGTACCTCCGCGCATTCCTTTGTTTTGTGTACCGAATACTAATGGACATATTACTGGCGCAGTACATGTTCGCGCGATTATTGCAACGCCTACGCCTATTGGCGCGTGTAACTTATGAAATGATATACTCGCGCCATCTACTCCCATTCGCGCGAGATTAATAGGAATCTTGCCGAATCCTTGTACTATATCGGAGTGTACGAAAGCATGACCATTGACGCGTTTTACTGCGCGCGAGATCTCTGCGATGTTGTTGATCGCGCCTGTTTCATTGTTCGCAAGCATACATATCACCAATATTGTATTTGCGCGAATAGCGCGCGCCATCTCTCGCGCCTGTATATGCCCACTCGCATCAGGTAGTACATATGTCACGTCTATAACATCACCATGTCGCTCAATCATGTCGCGCAGTAAATACATGATTGATTTATGTTCGATCGCGCTTGCGACAATATGAATGCGCTGTAATGTTGTACTCGCGCGAGATGCATGCGACTCATGTAATTCGCGCAACGCGCGAAGCGCATTATTGATAACACCACAGCAGATGAGTGCGTTAGACTCAGATGCGCCAGACGTAAATAATATATCATAAGTAGTCGTAGGATTAGCAGCACATCCAAGAACGCGCGCGAGATACGCGCGAAACTCATCCATCATCGCGCGAGATGCGCGCGCGGCAGCATAATGCGATGATGGATTACCATGATTCATCCATTTGATCATTTCTGATGCAACAATCGCGGGAACAAGTGTTGTCCCGTTATTGTCGAGATATGCGTCACAGTTTATCATATATTGATAATTGTTATATGTTTCTCTATACTTACATTGCATTGCATTAGTGCGCATATTCAAGCATATGTATGCGCAAAGTTTGCGTGCGTCCTATGCATTGAGTCATATCAATGATGGCGATCATATGCTCGCGACTCATTGGACTCATTAGAACTAAGTCAGTTATCCACGGCATAGTTGTAACGCGCATATCCATAATTAATGGTACATCACAACTAGCATTAATAAGAATAAATGACAAATCTTGCGAGCTTGCGCGAGAACTGCTGCCGCTGCTAGCGCTGCTGCTGCTGCCTACTTGCTTCTTTATGGTAACCCTAGATTCGCGCATAAATTCCATACATGCGGCGTATTTCACGCGATCTAGTACCCGCGCTTCTGGCGAATATACTAATAAAATAGGCGATGCTACTGCCGCCATCATCGCACCGCCTGTCTGAGTTGCGGATAAGGAATGCTGTTGACGTTCATCGCTCGCGCCTCCATATGTTGCAATAGTTGTATCTATATCTGCCGAGTTCGTAGGACCATTATAAACTCGTGCATCAACGTATTGCGAGTTACTAGGAATGCGCCCACTTCGAGCCAACTCTATGATATAGTCTATTTTTGTCTTGACACATGCGAGCGAACATACTTGTTCGCAAATACATGCTTCATCACAACTCTTAACTAGATTAACAAACAAACCCAGTCCTCCATCATCATAACGCGTAAAAACAATATCCTCAGATAATCTAATTTCGCGCCTACATTGCACACATTGCCCGCGAACATTTCGAATAGTATCACTTTGATGCGCGGACATTACACTAAGACAACAACTCGCGCATAAACATATTCCACAACAACGCATAATAGCTATTGCGCCAGTTTCATGAAGTGACATATAACAAATAGCGCATTCATCTCGCGCAATATTCTCACTAACTCGTATGGCGAATGATTCGCATTGCTTTATAATTTCATCACATCGAGCATAATGCGCAGGTGATAAATCACTAATCTCGCGTGGGATTGCGAGCGAATCGTACTCGGTCGTGGGCGCAGTCGCGATCGTTGTTGTCATTTGTTCGCTATAATGTGCGCGTAAGTGAAGTGCGCGCGTAATAATCACTTCATGTGCGCGCGAGTACTTGGCAATCGCGCTCGCATCAGCACATTTAGCCAGATCGCGCATAATGATCATGCGCGCGCGAGCAATGCAATAATTATCATATTGCGAGTCTCCAATAACTCGCGATAGTAGTTCATTCTTTGGACATATGAATTGACCAATATCGACAAGATAATTATCATACGTGCTAATCATTAGTTCGCGCGCGATCTCATGATCATCGGGGATAAGTTGACCAATAATCACACTAATCCACATCATATCAGG
>JBAZIT010000097.1:0-4718 GCA_041651675.1 Candidatus Omnitrophota bacterium
GAGAATCTCTATGTTGGCGGACTTTTGCGCGTAACTGATGTAACGACTTCGACGTCGACTATAACTGGATGCGCAACATATGGTGGAGGTGTTGGAATCGTTGAGAATCTCTATGTTGGCGGACTTTTGCGCGTAACTGATGCGACGACTTCGACAACAGTCGCGACAGGTTGCGCGACATTTGGCGGAGGTGTTGGAATTACGGAGAATCTCTATGTTGGCGGACTTGTTCGCGCGACTAATGCAACTGCTTCGACATCGACTATAACGGGTTGCGCAACATATGGCGGAGGCATTGGAGTCACTGGCGCAATCTATGCGGGTCTTGAAGTGCATTGGACTGACACAATACAAACAATCGCAGTAGCAGGATGGACGCGAGCTATAGGTGTCGCGCCAATGGCAACGACGTCCTTTACACTTCGGCGCGTGAATAATACATACATTCTCGTGCAAAATCAACCGATACAATTCACGACTAGCGCTGATATTTCTAACTTGGTTTTGACAGACGCGGCTGGCGCGGCGTATATTTTGATCGATGCAGCATATCGCCCATCTGGTCCAAGATTTATTCTTATACCCGGTGGTCCCGCAGTTGGTTCGATGAATCTTAGATTTGTGTATATCGACGCATTTGGTGGAATAAACGCCAGTTATGTAGGCGGTGCTCTGATTCCTGCGGGCACGACTGAGATCATTGCGGCATTCACTGGTATGTACTCACTCTAAGTGCGCGCTACATTGTTAGACAATTATGATATAACATTATTTTTTTTTGATCATGCCTTTCGATCTCTCCAAAAAATGAATTTGTCATTAGTAAAACAAAAAGATCGTAATAAAAAACAAACAATAACGTTACATATAATGTCGAACGATATACATCTGACATATGATGGGGAAGTTCGCGGACTTGGTTCCATTGATGGTTTTGCGAGACTTGATACGAACGCGCGCATACCATCTAATGCGCCCGATCACATGACTGGAAAAGTAATGAGTGCAACCGTTCGCTCGAAGTCATCGTCGTCGCACAAACATGTTCACACACTTATGGAATCGCTGCCAAATGTGTTCGATTACGTTGGTCAAGATGGTGCGCGCGCATGTACATCAAAATGCGCCGTGTCCATTGATGGTGGCGCAACATGGTGCACAATTACATTGCCAACTGGGCATATGACTATGCGCGACATTGGATCCAAGATTAGCAAGCAATGCGCGACATGGTGGACGGATGCGCGCGACCCTGGATTCTCTATCCAGGAAGACCCAAAGACGAAGCGCGCGCGTCTTTGTATTGATAACTCAAAGTGTAAAATTATGCATGGATCATCATCGCTCGCTATTGACTTTGGAGTATCACAAATGGGTGAACTTCTTGGTTTTCGCAAGCCATGCAAATTCATCGCAACAAGGTCGCGCGCGCAACCTTGTTTATACCTCGCGAGTGATGATGCGCAAATGAATTGGTTTGGTGATAGCATTGAACTCGTGTGTGAATTCGCTCCTGAACGTAATGCGCGCGATACGTTGTGTGATGAGCAACAACCACTCCTAATAAATGGCTCTGATTGTGATGATGCGCGCGAGCAAAGATTACTTGTTCATTTCGAAGGAGTGCGCCGCAAGTGCATGACGACAGTACGTAGACCTATTCTCTGGACTGATGTTACTATCCACATCGAATTTATCTTGGAAATAAACGAATCATCATCATGCACAAAGTTCATTCGGTTGCCATAAAACTTCATTCATTCATGCTATCTCTCGATGATATGCAAAATAGCATAGCATTTGCGCAAATACTTGTACATACACTGCAGCAGTTTGCTTACTTTTTTTCCTGCGGTGTCCCTAATGGTATTACATCAAGAAAAAAATAATGAACATGATCATGAACATGTTCATGTTCTTACTCGCGCAACTCAATAAGCAACTCATTTACTTTCGCGGAGATAATCGCGAGAGGAGTTGTACCAATATCCATAACGCCAGCCTGTTGTTGCTGCGCATCACTGCTGCTCGTATCTGGATCGCGCGCGCGAATCTGAATTCCAAGATGGGTTAATCCTTCGATAGGTGTACTAATTGGCGCGAGATCATCAAGGAGGTCGTTGAGACAATAGATAGTACCGTGCGCACTCGTATTCCATCTTTCTGGCAATTTACGGTAAATTGTATCTTTGAACGCGCTTAATCCGAGTCGCTCAAGAAGTGCGCCCGCTTCATAGAGACGCACGCGATTGCGCTTAATTGTGATAAATGGACCGGAAACAAGTGAGTAGTGACCAGTGCGCTGGATAACGAGTGGGAATGACACGAACCATACATCTGGCGACTTATCGAGAGCAGTAAGCCAACGCCCATTTTTGATAAATTGCGTACTCATCGCGCCATAAATCATGGCGAGAATATCGCGCATATCCGACGCGGAATTAGATCCGAATACACTATGCGACTTGATAAGTTGGCGATACAGCGCACATCCAACACAAACGCGCCCGCTATCAAGGTCACAAATATGGCGCTCCTTTGTGCATGTCTTCGCGATCTGCTCTTCTGTCATGCGATTGATTTGATAAATTGGCTTTACTAGGTTCCATGGATCAAGTTCGGTAAGCGCAAGTTGTACCATACTCTCGATCTCATTCTCTGCGCGAGTAATGAGTGCAGGACCAACTTCACTTATCGAGCTCGCATCAGTGCTCGAGCTCGAACTCGAACCTTCTGGTTGCTTGTCTTTTTTCTCGCCTTGTTGTTGTTCTTCCATTTAACTGATCTGGCAATGATCTAGTGCAAATATATTTATCGCATAGTACTAAAATTCAATTAGTTCCAATTTTGACCGTATTCCACACGTCACATACATGAAGCGCACGTATCGCGCAAGCTTGAAGAACTCGCGCACATGGTGCAAAGGTATATTCAGGCATATCCGTGACTTCGCGCGCAAGTTGTATAAGACGCGCGCACCATATTCTAACAGTCTTGCAATATCGATCATGTTCATGATCATCATTGCATATGAATGCATCAAAGATCGCGCGATTTGCATACACTGTCACGCACTCTCCGTTTGATGATGCTTTGATTTCATCGAAACAATAAATATCCGTACAATCGCTCGTCAGCATAAGTCCAGAACTCGCGGACATCGAGAAACCCATGATCGCGCGCCATAAACATAGAAGTACATATGTCTCGCGCAACTCTGGGCATTTTAGCGCGTACAAAGTCGCGCGCGTAGATGTTATCCCGCGCGCGCATATGCACTCACATACATGGAGCGCGGGACAACATACATTCGCGCCGTCACATTGCTGCGATGATGCATTCGCGCGCAAAATCATAGGTCGTCGCGCACAAGGCACTTCAAGTATGCATTTTATGACCCATATGTTAATAGCTTCAAGCGCATCCATTTTTGACATTGGTCCATGTGTATGTCCAAACAACATAGTGGAAGAAGGGTTTTTATCCATGCCTGGGAGGGAGTCAATATTAATGTCTCTCTCAAGAAGGCGCGCATAACATGTTTGTGACATAATGCACTCGCGCGCTCGGTGTATGCTTGTGCATCGTTCCGCGCGATACATAATATTGCGCGCAACATCAAGAGGCGCGCCTAATGCACGTAGTTGCGCGAACATGCGCGAGCATCCCGGTTCATACTCAATAGGCGCACTAAGTTGCGCAATCGTGAAGTTGCGCGGATCTCGCGCGAGAATCATCAACAGTATCGCGAATGAGAATGCATATGAGTTCGTTCCTTTCTTGCGTGATATCACGCGCGCCCACCATATCGCGCGCTTTATGCACTCTTTCCATTGCGCATCCTTCACATTCTCGCGCATCTCGCGCGCGATATCATTAATTGTTCCTCGCGCGCCATTGTTGCCCGGAAATAACATTTGCCAGCTATACTGCATCATACTCGAACTTGCGCCGCTACCTACGTGTTGTTGCGATAATGCCGTAGTCATACTAAACGCGCGCAATAATGGGCGCCAATCATTGCGGCGCGCTTCACACATAGCGCGAATTCGCGCTACTTCACTCGCGCAAGTCGTCGTCGTCGTTGCGCGAGTAACCATGAGTTTTCTACACTCTTGCTCAATCGGAAGCCATAAGTCGAGTAACGCAATATCTGCGCAAAACTCCTCGATGAATAATGCGACTTCTTGTTTATGCATTATACTCAATAATGAAAAAACACAAATGATCATGATCGTGATCATAATCATACATCACTCTTGATCATCTTCCAATGCGCTGAATCAGAATCATCAAGATTTTTCGAGAATGAATGAGTTGTTCCATTTGTTGCGACAAGCTGCATATGATTTTCGATAATATCTGTACTAATATTGGGCATTGCCTTTGTCATATCGAAAATGCGAAACACTTGAGGCTCGCTTGTTGGGATTGCAATAATCGCGCCAATCACTGTTGATCCGAGCGAGCGAATTGCAAACGCGCGATCTCCCCATGGCTCGAGAACAGCAAGACCGCATTCGTATTTTAGTCCTTCTTGTTTGATATTTGTAAATGAGCTAACGCGCACTTTTCCAGCAATCAAGTCAGCATCCTCAGTTACCCACTTCGGCATAATAGCAGGCAACTCAACAAACATACCGCGCGGCGCGAATCCCATTGCGCGCTTCACCTGTCTCATCGACATAAGCGGAATAGGATTGAAGTTCCATACATTT
>JBAZIT010000098.1:0-4712 GCA_041651675.1 Candidatus Omnitrophota bacterium
CTTCCAATACCGCTTTGATAAGATCTGCTCTCATGACGGTTTCCTTTCTTTTGTTTTTATCCAATCCGATTGTATCGGACTAGACTGGAAACCGTCACTTTATTTTAACAACCGACGGGACATTACCTGATCCGGTAGGGAGTTTCGATCACCTCTCGAACTTGGTCTATATCATATTCCGGAACACGACGGCCGGAAAGGGGGAAGTCGGCAATCTGCTGAGAGCGTCGCGTCAGGCGATCAATCGTGCGGATGGCGTACTCGGCGGAGTCTTGGGCAATATAGGCGTGGATGGCGTCGAGATGGGCTTGGGCCGTGTCTGTCCAATGAACTCTCATACCGACAAGCCGTATTTGGCACGGACTTCTTTAACATCTTTGGTTCTTCCTGCCTTACTGTCGGCCAGTCCTCGTTCGATCGCCTCGCGAACGTAAATTTCATGCATAAGGTCATCCCATGTCGCCTGCTGAGGCATGCGGTCGATGAGCTTGTGTGCCGATTCTTTCTCCATGACGGTTGGCATAACATTACCTCCCTTTTTTTAAAAGATTACACGATCAACGGACGGGGGATCAATCTCCTTTTTCTCCCGCCGAACGTTGCGGTTCACCCTTGAGGAGACCGCGCGGCGGGCTCCGAATAGGGTGGGACCGCTGGTTCGGAACTCCTGTGTTTGATGTTCTCGGCTTGCCATGTGACCAGCCCTGCACGGATGGATAGGAACAGATACGCGAGTACGAGTGCCATCAGGATGCCGCCGAGATTTCCATCTCGAACCTCGGATGGCACAGCAACCAAGCAAAGCCCCGTGAAGGCGCCAAATCCTAGGCTCACGATGACATTGAATCGGTTTTGATTCCCAGGCCATGCAAACAGCGGGGCAGGGAAGCGGGACTTCGCAAGAAAAGGCCACCAGAGCAAACATCCAATGACAGCGAACACCGCACAAGCCATGAACGTCTGGAAGACGCCGATGATGATGCTGTCGCCCCAAGTGGGATACTCGAATCGTGACTGGCGAAGGCCGTAGTACCAGAACGAGGATGGTACCTGAACGGCCAAGGCAATCAGATACGCCACAATGAAGAGCCATCTCCACTTAGGAGATCGCGAGTCTTGAAGAGGGAGCCCAGTGAGAAGCCGCAGGACGGCCAGGGTCACGGCCAGAGCGAGCAATCCAGTGCCGGCATCGTTCAACACCTTGCGAGGGGTGTCCAGCTTGGCCCTCTCTTCATACCACTCCCGGAATCGTACATCTCGTGGTTTGTCTCCCAATCGCGCCGACAGGTTCCCGATCTCCTGTTCCGACACGGTATGCCAGGGGTAGCGCAGGCTCGCGCCCAGCATACCGCCTCCGGTCAATGCGATGGCGAGGAGAAGGCTCCAGTATATCTTCTTCGTCATTGTCTGTGTTCCGAACGTCACGGGGTGTGCTGCTGGCGAGCCGCGTAGCGGTTCGCCAGTAAGCACCACCCCCTTGTTCGCTTGATTTTTCTTCATCCAAAGTGCGCCTCCCTATGGCAGTTCGGGCAGAGTGCCCCAGCATTCTCGACGGTATCCTCGCCGCCTTTGCATAGCGGCTGCCAGTGATGCACCTCAAGAAATGGCATGCCGTCTGATCTCCTTAGAAACGGCGCAGGGCGCTTGCACTTCTCGCAAACCCCAGCGGAACGGCGCAAGACCTCGATTATCACGTCCGCGTTACGACGGAAACCTGTAGATAGAAGTTGGACTCTTTCTGGCAACCGCTCTGCGGATGCCAATCTTTTCCTTCTTTCTGCTTCGGTTGATTCTTTTGATTGCTCTACGGCTTGGTTAAGATCGGTCTCATAATCTTGTATCGGCTCCGTCGGGAGCATCAAAATATCGCCCACATCAAAGACCTCACTCCAACCACCCGCCCGAGTTCGAGGCTTCAATGCTAGCCCATCGCTCTTTTTCCGCAGGACGCTCGTAGGAAGCAAGGTTGTGCAATGTGCTACATTCCTGAGCGTCAAAAGATTCACGGCTTTCTCGCCGACTTCTTCCTCCGCTGCGAAAAGAGCCTTCTCGCCTGGTTGGTATTCTCTCAGGTGCGCTAGCACCTGAGTTTTTTCTTTGTTTGTCAATTCCCGTTTATCTCTCCAGTCGATGATCTCGGCTGTGTAACAAATGTTCTTGAGATTCTTGGTGGTAGAAATGTAAAGCGTGACTGGTGACTCCATCGTCGGAGGGGAGTTCTTCAACATCTGAATCACCGCCCTTTTGTAAGGTTGAAGATAATTCACGCCACCGCCCTGCATTGCCTGCGAGGAAATAATCTCCTCAAGGACAGTCGCATAGACGCCGTTGATGAACAGGGCGGTTTTCATTTCTTTAGCGAACGTTGTGCAAACGCCGTTCTAATTCTACCTGAAATGGCCGGTTTGAAAATGGATATAGTTCGGAACCTTTTTTAAAAGATATTCTTATCTGGTTTGCTCGGTATGGCTTTCTTATAGGATTGCCGAAATGGTAGGGCGAGGCGTCCCTGCCGAGCCGTTTGATGAAGAACGGCTCACCCGGAGGGTTCGCCCTACCTGTGAAAACGTTATCGCCTTTGACGGCAACATAATCATATTTTTGATCCATTTTCAAACCGGCGAAAATCGTCCGTTTTTGACCGGCCGCGACACGTTGCGGGTGAGCCGCCGCCGTCAGGCGGTAGGCTCGACCCGCTGGTTCGGATCGATCATGTTTTCACACGAAGCCACAAAGATCACAAAGTTAATTCTGTTTTCAGATCGGGAAGATTTCCTTCGTGACTTTGCGTCTTTGTGTGAGAAAGATTTCGGTATCTGGTTTTATCTTTTCCGAACGTTACGGCTCAGCGGCGGCATGCTTCATGCCGTACGCTGAAGCCGCTGGTTCGCTATTTGATGTGCTTTTCTAAATCATTGATGTAATCAGGGCTAAACTTGTAGCCCATTTTCACGGCATCCTCTGCCTTACTCTTGGCCTTGATGAAATCACCCGTATAGAAATAGAACACTGACCAATTCGCGACAGTGGGTGGGTATTTCGGATCGGCCATGAATGCATCCGCAAACAACTTGCCTGCCTTTTCAAACTGCTCCTCGGCCTCTTTGTTTTTCTTCTGTTCTGATTTATAGTAGTACCCCAAGAGCGTGTGCGAGAAAGCAAGGTCTCCAATGATCCGTCCATTCTTTGGGTTTTTTCCGTTCGCTATCTGTAGGAACCGAATTGATTCCTTCAGGCTTGTCTCTGGGGCTTCCTGCGAAGCACGTCGGCCCATGATCAACCCAAACCCCCAATAGACTTCATAATTCTCCCTATCAAACATCCATGCTTGGTTGAACCGTTTGATCGCGGTGTTGAGATCGCCTTGGTAGTAGGCTTTCCAGCCGCGTTGGGCTGCATCTCGGCTTAAGTCAGGGTTTCTTTGCACACTAGGGTTGTGCTGGCCGCCATACATTGGGATTTCGTTCATGGGACGTTCCGCGAACGCCAACTGACTCAGTAGGAAGGTAGCAACACAGATCGTAATGCTTTTTCTCATATTTCTAGCGAACGTTACGGCTCAGCCGCGCCGCGTAGCGGCGTAGGCTGAAGCCGGTGGTTCGCAGTTGTTGTGTTCTTCTATGAATTTAAGGATTCTCTTTTCTCTTCCAACTTGCTTCAACCATATTACAAAGAACAGGAGAATGAAAAGCGCCACAGTTAATTGAAGAAGTCCTGTCTCCCATCTCTCGATGGCCTTGAGAAAAATGCCGGAATATTCTTTTGAGACGGAGATTCCTTCGATCCACTTTTCTATAATCTGGATAAAAGACAGCCCGAGTATTTTTGCTATCCGTGCTGACAGAGTGAAATTCATAATCGCCACAACTAGATTTATGACGATTGCTAGTGGGAAAAAAATCGCGGGAACAACACAAGCCAATCGGGACGTTCTCTTGCGCAAAAACTTGATATCTTTTTCTGGTAATTTCATTTTTGTCTGCGAACGATACGGCTCACGCTGAGCGTAAGCGATAGCGTGAAGCCGCTGGTTCGATTTAGTTCCGATACACGTCCTTCCGATGGCCGACTTTCACAATGCAGACCACCAGGACATCATCATGGATTTCGTAAAGCACGCGGTACGCTCCGCACCGAAGTCGGTACTTCTCTAAGCCGGACAGTTTTCTCGACTGCGGTGGGCGAGGTTCGTCGGCAAGGGCTTGAATGGCCTCCATGATCCTTTGAACATCACGCTTGGGGATTGGTACCAGGTCTTTGCCAACCGACTTGCGAAAGCGCAGCTCATATCTTGCCATTGCGCTTGAGCTCCTTTACAAAATCTTCAAACGCAATGGTTGGCTCGTTCTTCCGTGCGTCGAAAATACTCAGTTCCTCCGCGTCCTCCGCAAGTTCGCCGCGGATGGCGTCGTTGAGCAAGTCCGAGACGGATCGCGACGTTTCAAAGGATTTCAAACGAAGGGCCTTGTGCAGGGTCGGCTCAAGATAAACCGTTGCTCGTTTAGTTAATGTTGTCATTCCGTACCTCCATTTCTGACAACAGCATAACAGCGCAGCGTTGTGATGTCAAGGCGTTGTTTTTCCTTGTCAAGACTCATTAGAAATGTCCCCATTTTCGACTCATTAGAAATGTCCCCTTTTTGCTGTTGGCATGTTTTTACGTTAGCTCGGGTTCCGCCCCCCGAGAATGGGCTTATATAGCTCGTCGGAGG
>JBAZIT010000099.1:0-4690 GCA_041651675.1 Candidatus Omnitrophota bacterium
CTGCCTACCGCCTGCCTGACGGCAGTCAGGCAGGCAGGCGTGGCTGGTAAAAACAAAAACCCCGGCAAACATTATGCCAGGGCGGTTATTTCATCCTTTTGGCAACCCCGCTATCCACCCTCAGGCGGACCGGAAGCTTTGCGCCCCAGCATTACTGCTAGTTTGCCTTTATCAGTAGGTTCAACTACCGAATTGTCAAATGTCACTTACAAAGTAAGTATAACATATTTTTTAAGGCTTTGTCAAGGCGGGCTGGCCCGGGCCATCCATCCCCAGGATCTCATCTTTGACCTCCCGATAAGCTAAAGGGTCTATTAAAGCATAAATCTCCTGCGCCAGGCGCAGATATTCCTTAGCTTTATTTTTCTTTCCCGACCTCTTATATAATAGTCCAAGATTATGATAAGCTGACGCCAATTCCGGCTGTGAACGGATACTCTGGGCAAGTTCAACCGCCTGCGCAAAAGAGTGCTCGGCTTCGGGTATCCTGTCCATCTCCAGGTAAAGTTCGCCTACCATATTATAATCAGAGGGCAGATTCAAACGATTGCCCTGCGCCTGGTCTATCTTGAGGCCGCGTAAATAATGATCCAGCGCCTTTTGGTACTGTTTCTCAAATAAATACAGCTCTCCCAGATTAAAATAATAGTCGCTGAGCTCGTGTTTAAGCTTTAATTTCTGGAAGATTGCCTGGCTTTTACGGTAAAACTCCTCCGCGGCCTTAAAATCGTTCTTATTAGCAAAAACCAGGCCGATATCAAAGTAATCGCAAGCCAGGTTATAACGGTGATCATAAAGATGCTGCCCCTGCCGGTTAATCTCCGAGCTCTTAGTCAAAAGCTCAAGGGCCAGGTCATACTCTTCCTGATCAATATGCCAGACAGCCAGCTTACGCAGGGCCACTGCCTCATTCAACTTATCATTATGCTTGCGGCTCAGCTCCAGCGCCTTATTATAAAAGTCCAGCGCCTTGGGGTATTCCCCTTCTGATTGATAAAACCAGCCGATTTCAATATAGCCGCTGCAGAGGCGCTTCAGGTCATGTTTCTTTTCCGCCAAAAGCGCGTAATCAAAATAGTTTTTTAAGGCCAGATCCTTATTACCTAACCTGAGGTGGGTATCCGCGAGTAAACGGTAACTCTCCATAAAGCCGGGGTCTTGTTTAATAATGCGGTTGGCCAGCTGAATAACCTCAAGATTGGCGCCCTGGTTAAACAATCTCTGCGATTTCAGGTATAAATAATAGGAATTCGGGTTAAGCGTCGGCAGGTATGCATATAGGCATATGCATATACCTATAGCGGCGCTTAAAGTAATAAACCCGGCCAGCCATTTTCTGCCTGGCCGCAAGTTTATTTTATATCTGTGTTTAGGCGCTTTGGGCTTAGCTTTAAACAGGATAAAGCTGGGGTCGCCGTAAAGCAGGTAATTAGACCAATGCAATGAGACAATACCGCAATCCCTGACTAACCTGATCCTGGCCAGGCGCACGCTTTCACCTACTGATCTGCCGCTGATCAAATGATGATAAAACTCCCGGGCAAAGCCTATCGCGGCAGAATCTTCGATCTTACGGATAGAACCGATATAGTGCCGGACACCCGAAAACAAAAATGCCGCGGCCAGGGAATAGTTTTTCTTCTGGTAATCCGGATCGATCAGCCCGGAAGCGCTGCTCTGGGCAGAATAACAGGCATTTGAAAAGATCAATGCCGGCAAAGAAGCTGCCTGGCCCATATTCAAGACGTCGGGGATGCTGAATTTTCCGTCACTTAAAACCCAGCCGCTGTTCCTGGGGCTATGCTGGTCATACTCGCAATGCCCGGCAAAGTGAATGATATCATAGTCACAGAGGTTCTTTTTGACATAGAGCCTGTCTATACTCGTGGATTTAAAATCAATATGCACGTTTAAGTGCTTATGGCCAAACTGGTTCTTGATATTTAAGCCTTCCTGATAAGCGCATTTTAAATCGGCAGTAGGGTCAGCCAGGATCAACATTTTAAAAATATGCGCGGGAGAGCGGTATTGCGCGGGAGCCCCGGAACTTTTTGTCCTGACCAGTCTGCCCAGGTTGAAATTCAGGCAGAGGAAGTTTACGCCGTCATAAAGAAGTTCCCAGGGGATATTGACCAGCTCTTCATCTATGGTGAGCACCAGGTTAGCCGGCTGGATAGCCTTTAATTTTTCTTTGACTGACCGGCTTAAGAGATGGCCCCAGAGCGCCTGAGCTGTCTTCTGCAGGCTTTTAATGATCCCGGGATCCTGGGCTGAACCGGCTTTATTTAATACCGCGGTAACTTCCTGGCAAAGTTTATCAATTTCATTGAATTCAACCCGGTGCTGGCTGTATTGCTTCAAAGTCGGATGAGTGTCCCTGGGCTCAAAAATACTCATCTTCAGCAAATCATCCTGCCGGATTATCTCCAGAACAAAAGTCTTCTCTTCCTGCATTTTAGATTTAAGCTTTCACATCTAAGATTACTGAAGCAAGCCTGTTTTCCAAACTGGTTATTTCTAATCTGTATTTGCCTAATGAGACATGCTCAAAGCTGACCGCGCCTGTTTCGCTTAGATATGATTCCAGCTCCAGATCACCCTGAACAAGAGTCACTCTTAGGTCTTTGAGCACGTGCGGGGCGAACCTGTGTTTAGCCTGCAACAGCACATTGAAATATTTTCCTCCCTTATTTTCTATCTTTACCTCTACCCGGATATCCTGGAAATCTTTAAAAATAATGACTTCGTCCTTAAAATCCTTGATATCGCGGCTGCGCAGGAGAGCGGCAGGCACCAATTCCTGTCCCAAGAGGATATCTCCGTTAACTTTGGCTATTTCCAGGATATTTTCTTTTAACCGTAAAAAGATCTCCAGGGCCAAAGGTTTATCTCTCAGGCTTAAGACAGCCCTGGCTTTATCCAGCAATTCCCCGGGCACTTCTTTTAATTCGGCTGCTTCGGCGTTTAAGCTTAAAGCGCAGGCCTCGGCACAATCATCACAGACAGCCAGATGCGCTTTCAGGCGTTCATTCTCTTCTTCGCTCAAATAGCCGTCCAGGAAACAGGCAAGCGCCTCTTCGCCCGGATGCTTATCTACTTCATCAAAACGGCTTTTCTTCCATCTCTTATAAACTGCCCCGATTAATCTTTCTATTTTATCACCCATATCCAGTCCTCTCCAAGATAATAGACGTAAAACCCTTAAGAATCTAACTTAAAACCTTTATTTTCAAAACATTCCTTTAATTTTTCTACGATCCGCGCCTTTTGCATATCTACCGCCCCGCGCGAAAGCTTAAAAAACTTCCTTAACGTTTCCAGCTTAACACCCTGATTAATATTCAATTCTATAAAGAGCTTGTGCTGGATATTTAAACCCTCAATGCATTCCTCTAACCCCCTTAGCCGCTCTTCCCGGGCTAACAGATCCGGCACCGAAAAGGAAATATCGGCTAAGGTATCCTTAAGGCTTGACCCCTCATCATTCTCCGCATCCAGAGAGACCGCCGGCTTGAACCTGCGCAGGTAATCAATGGTGAAATTTATAGTAACCTGCCTTAACCAGCTGGCCAGGCTGCAGCCATTCCTGGCCTGGAAAGTCTTGAGTTTCTTATAATCATCTTGTATTAAAGCTGAAAACAGCCCCTGAAATATTTCTTCGGCATGCTCTTGAGCGGAGGTAAAGCCTTTGGCGGTTAATACGCTGTGGATATACTTGTAGATGAGGCGGGAATAACGCGTTAAGAATTCATTCCAGGATCGGTTGTCCCCTTTGACGCACTGCTGAACGAACTCCAGATCGTTCATATTTTTATTATATCACAAATAAAAGGGGACGGTTCTATTTTTCTGGCCTCAAGCTCGGGAAAAATAGAACCGTCCCCTTTATTCACAAAAAAATTGTAATTTCTGCCGCCCCGTGTTAATATAAAGAATAAGATGAGCCAAAGAATTAAAGGTTTCACCCTCATTGAGCTGATTATCGTCGTAGTGATCATCAGCATTCTCGCCCTTATCGCTATTCCCAAATATTATGCCAATGTAACTAAAGCTGAAAGAGCACAGGTGTATTCTAACCTGGTTGCTGTAAGACAGGTAGCCCTGAGTTATTACGCGGTTTATGGCGTTTACAAGGGCTCTTTCCCGATAACAGTGGCTCTGGATGGAGAAACTATTGCTCAGATTTATAACCCGGATCCCTCATCCACCAGGTGGAACTATAATCACTTTTGCGGGACAGGCTGCCTGGGCGCCTGTAATGATGAACCATCGGTACTCTACGCCTGCCGGGTCACCGGAGTAATGCAATGTTATGGGATTTGTATACAAAGCGGGAAAACGCAGGACTGGGTAGGCGGTTAACTATCTTCCACTACCTTGCCTTCTACATCGATTGCATTGCGGGGGTTATTGCGCCGGGAGGATTTAAAGCGCCGGGTTGCAATATAGGAATGCAGCATTAACAATAATATCAATATACCTTCAATAGCCAGCCACTGGCCGGGCTTAAAAAAGAACTGGCCGAAAAATAAATTTAATACTATCAGTAAGGGTAACAGACAACCGCTATAAGTTATAAACATCTGGCTTAAAATTTCTCCCAATGTATTATCTCTTTAAGGTCTCTTTTGTCGACAAGCTTAAACCCGGTTTTATCTTCAGGATATCCCAGGGCGACCAGGCTGACCAG
>JBAZIT010000100.1:0-4689 GCA_041651675.1 Candidatus Omnitrophota bacterium
GAGATAATTGATACGGGCCGTAAGATCACCGCCGGTGAGTATTCCGGGATCAAGGGTTTCCGGAACGTCTATGATAAACTGGAGGTCGCTTTTAAAGATGACAGCGAGGCGACCGAAGTCCTGGAGTTGGTCAGGTACGCCAATGTGCATAACCAGAAGCCATTGGTAGATGAAGAATTAAAATTTGTGGCTAAGTATCCGGATATCGCGCGTAAGATATTCACCATGACGCCGTAAAAAGAAAGGAATAATGAACGTAGTCTTAGTAGGTACGCAATGGGGTGATGAGGGTAAAGGTAAGATCATTGATATTTTATCCGCCCAGGTAGATTATATCGTGCGCTATCAGGGCGGGAATAACGCCGGGCATACGGTAGTGGTGGGAGACAGGGAATATATATTCCACCTTATGCCTTCGGGAATTTTGCATAAGGAAAAAATCTGCTGTATCGGTAACGGCGTAGTGATCGACCCTTTAGTGCTCCTGAGCGAGATAGAAGAGATCAAGAAAGCGGGTATGGATATCCGGGGGCGTTTAAAGATCTCCACGCTGGCCCACGTGATCCTGCCCTACCACAGGATCCTGGATTGCCTGCGGGAATCAAAAAGGAAAAATAAGATCGGGACTACCGGCAGGGGTATTGGTCCGTGCTACGCGGACAAGATCATCCGCTGCGGTATCAGGATGGTTGACCTGCTTAACCCCAGGGTCCTCAGCGAAAAATTAAAGGATAACCTGACAGAAAAGAATGAGATCTTCAAGAAGGTCTACCGGCACAGAGGATTTGATTTTAACCCCATTTATAAGGAATATTTGAATTACGGGAAATTATTTTCTCCTTATATCTCCAATACCGCGCTTTTATTAAATCAGGCTACCCTGGATAAAAAAGATATCCTTTTCGAAGGGGCGCAGGGGACGTTCCTGGACATTGATTTCGGGACTTATCCTTTTGTTACTTCTTCTTCGGCTACCTCCGGAGGCGCCTGTATAGGCGCAGGTGTATCCCCGGTGAAAATAGACAAGGTCATCGGCGTGGCCAAGGCTTACACCACCCGGGTCGGAGAAGGGCCTTTCCCGACGGAATTCAACGCTGATTTCGGGAAGTTCATGCGCGAAAGAGGGCATGAATTCGGCGCGACCACCGGCAGGCCAAGAAGGTGCGGCTGGTTTGACGGCGTGGCGGTAAAAGAAGCGGTCATGCTAAACGGGATATCCGAATTAGCCATAATGAAGATGGACATACTGGACGGCCTCAAAGAAGTAAAGGTCTGCACCGCTTATAAATATAAAGGTAAGCTCTTCAAGGAATTCCCCCATGACCTGGAGGTATTAAGCAATCTTAAGCCGGTGTATAAAACATTAGCCGGATGGCCTAAGCTTCCGGCTAAACCGAGGCGTTTGCGGGACTTACATTCCAACGCCAGGGATTACCTGGAGAGGCTCTCGGATATGGTCAGGGCTAAAATCGCGATGATCTCATTCGGCTCGGACCGCCAGGATACTATTTTCCTTGACTAGGTTTTAAGGCTGTGTTATCATTAATTTTCAAGAAATGAGTAGTAACGCCCCGCGTTTATAAGGTATTGCGCGGGTGTGCCCTTGTGGGCTAGGAGAGGTGGCTATGAAAAAATTATTGAAAATCGGGTTGGTTGTCTTCATGGGCGTAGCTTTAGCCGGGTGTACTTTTATTTTCCAGAGCGGCAGGCGTTCGGATAAACAAAAAATCGACGAGCTTGCGCAGCAGTTAGATGACCTGGCCCAGGCTAAAAAACTCCTGGAAGAAAGATTAGGCCAGGAAATCACCGATAAACAGGTAAAATTACAGATGATGGAAAAAGGCCTGGTTATTACCGTAGTGGGAGATCTTGTTTTTGATTCCGGGAAGGCCAAGATCAGGCAGGAAGCTTATCCGCTTTTAGATAAGGTCGCGACAGTTTTAAAGGATAATATGGCCGGTTTTACCATCGGCATCGAGGGATATACGGATAACGTTCCGATCAGGCATTCAGGCTGGAAATCAAACTGGGAGTTATCCACCGCCCGGTCTTTAAGCGTCTTGCATTTTTTAGTCAATGAAAAAGGTATTTCCCCGGAACGCCTCTCGGCTATTGGTTTTGGCGAATACCGTCCGGTCGCTTCTAATGATACAAGAGAAGGCCGTAAACTTAACCGCAGGGTGGAGATCGTTATTCAGCCTAAAGTGACCAAGGTTAAAGAGGACAAGGGCCGGATAGAAGAGCCGATGCTGCGCGAGCCGAAAGAGAATCTTAAATAAAAACGTAAGACAGCTAAGGCTTAAAAACGAACACCAAGGATGAATAAAGATAGAATCATAGTTGCGCTGGCAGTGGTAACCTTGCTGCTTTTCATTCTTAATATAGGTTCATGTATCAATGCTTATAATCAGAATGCCCTGCGCAAAAAAGAGATGCTCCAAAGGATGGAGCTGGAAGAGAAATCCGGTAAGGTCGTTCAGGAGCGGGCTGGCCTGGCTCAAGAGTTAGAAGCAAAAAATAAAGAGCTGGCTGAGGAAAAGGCGAATTTCGAAGCGGCAAAAAAGAGGTTGATCCAGGAACAGCTGGTCAGCGAAAGCCTGAAAAGTGAACTGGAAAAGGTGACCAAGCTCAAGGAAGCCCTAGAGGCAGCAACGAAGAAAAAATCATCGTTTACGTTCAACAAAAAGGCTCAGCAATGAACTAAGGGGGTAAAAGAACAGTCCATACAGTTCTTAAAAAAAGGGGAGATTATCCCCTTTTTTATTCTTAAAATACGGAGGTGAGTATGGCCAGGGTCAAGAAGACGAAGAAAGCAGCTTCCAGGAAACCTATCTTTAAGAAGAGACAGCCGCGGGTAACCAGGCCCAAGGCGGCACCCAAGCCGCTGGTTAAACAGGCAGTCGGTGTTCAGGAGATCGCCGTAGAGACAGCCAAGTTTTCTCATCCTGAAAAATCCCGCATCACTAAAACTTTTTCCCGCGAACTGCCGGCGCATTATGAACAGGATAAGATGGTCCTTTTGGTGCGCGACCCCTGGTGGTTATATACTTACTGGGAATTAAAACAGGGGACGGTAGAAAGATTGAAGTCCGAACTTAAGGATGAGTTCTATAAGGCCAAGCGTATCCTCAGGGTTTATGACGTAACCAATATTATTTTTAACGGCGCAAACGCGAACCGTTTTTTTGATATCGAGATACATGAATTTGCCAACAACTGGTATATTGACGCCGGCAGCCCGGGAAGGTCCTGGTGCGTGGATTTTGGCCTGAAGCTGTCCAACGGAAAATTCATCACCATCCTGCGTTCTAATGTCGTGCAAACTCCGCTGGACGGGCCATCCTGGATCACTGACGAAGAATGGATGATCCCCGACGATATGTTTGCCCGGCTTTACGGTATGGGATTTGGCCAGGGCAAGAGTTCTCCCGTAGGAAAATCCTGGAGAGAAAGGCTGGTCAGTTCTCACGGCCTGGCTTCTATGGCTAGTCCGGTAAAGAAGCCGCAGAAAAAAGGTTTTTGGCTTAAAGTGGACTGCGAGCTGATCGTTTACGGCGCAACCGAGCCTGACGCCAAGGTCACGGTCCAGGGTAAACCGATAGCTTTAAGACCGGACGGGACATTTACTTTGCGTTTTGCTCTTCCCGACGGAAAACAGGTGATCCCGGTGAAAGCCGTATCCGCGGATAAGACAGATGAACGCGTTATAACTCCGATCGTCAACCGGGAAACTAGATAATATGTCTAAAGGATACCTCTGCTTAGTTTTACACGGGCATCTGCCGTATGTGCGGCACCCTGAACACGAAAATTTCCTGGAAGAAGACTGGCTCTACGAGGCGATCACCGAGACCTATGTGCCGCTCATTTTGGTCTATGAGAGGCTGGTTGCGGACAGAATAGATTTCCGCATCACCATGACCTTGAGCCCGACTTTGATCTCCATGCTCTCCGATACGCTGCTCCAGGAGAGGTACCTTAAGCATATCAACCGGCTCATCGAATTAGCGCATAAGGAAATAGAACGGACCCGCTGGCAGCCGGAATTTCATAATCTGGCGCTGATGTACCTGTCCGAATTTACCAAGGCCCGGGATACATTTTTAAAATATAACCGTTCCCTGGTAAGCGCTTTTAAGCATTTTCAGGACCTGGGGAAGTTAGAGATCATTACCTGCGGAGCGACTCACGGTTATTTCCCGCTGATGGATGTCTGTAAAGAATCAGTGCGCGCCCAGGTAAAAGTTGCCGCCAGCCACTACGAAAGCGTTTTCGGCAGGAAACCCCGGGGCATCTGGCTTCCCGAATGCGGTTATTATCCGGGCCACGACGCAATATTAAAAGAGGCCGGGATCCGTTATTTCTTTTCGGATGCCCACGCTATCCTGCACGGTTCGCCGCGCCCCAAATACGGAGTTTTTGCTCCGGTTTATTGTAAAGGAACGCAGGTCGCCTGTTTTGCCCGGGACCTGGAATCTTCAAAACAGGTCTGGTCGTCGATAGAGGGCTACCCGGGAGATTACAATTACCGCGAATTTTACCGCGATATAGGTTTTGACTTGGAGTACGATTATATTAAGCCCTATATCCACCCCGACGGGGTAAGGATCAATACGGGGATAAAATATTACCGGATCACCGGTTCGGGTAACCGTAAAGAGGCTTATGTCCCGCATTGGGCGCAAAATA
>JBAZIT010000101.1:0-4684 GCA_041651675.1 Candidatus Omnitrophota bacterium
ATCTCATCACCTGACTTATAACCGTGATAACAATCACCGAAAACTCCGGTAACGGTAAGCTTTAGTTTCGGAAAAGGAGAATTGATCTCGGACATTTATTCTATTAATCCCCGCGTAATATTCAGGAGCTCATCCTTGCTCAAGAACCTGCCGTTCTTTTCAACCTCATGCACCAGCTCAACTAATCTTTTGTTCAATTCGGCCTTCAGGCCATAGCGTTGGGCTAAGTTCACAAACTCTCCGTTAATATAATCAATCTCTGAGACCTTCCCTCTCATGATACTCTGTAATACGGAGCCATAAAGGGGATCTTTGCTCAGCTTGGCCATAGTGCTGGAGAATATTTTAGCCGCCTCTTCCGGAGGCATGGCGATAAGTTTAGTTATCCGCTCTATAGGAAAACCCGGCAGAGAAACCAGCTTAATCTCTAGTTTTGAGGTAACCTCAAAGGCCTCTTTCCAAATAGCGATACTGATCCGGCTGATCTGCGGATCGCTAAATGCCTCCTGCATATTCACACCCAGGATGGCCGGAATACAATTATTGGCGTTAATGAAAATCTTGAGGTATTTCATCCCTTTGATATTATCGCTCAGCAGCGTAGGGAAGGCCTTATTCAAGATCATGCTCACTGGGACTGCGCTTTTATTAATGGTCGCAGAGAAAAGATTGCCTAAAACCCAGCTCCCCTCAAAATTATGCACCACCTTACCCGGCTCTAAGTAAGTAGCGCCAAACATGACTATGCTGGAAATAATATTCTTTTCGGGAAGGAGAGCGCTGATAATATTTTCGGCTTGGACCCCGTTCTGCGTAGCCAAAACAACACTGTCCTGAATAAAATTAAAATTCCTGGCCAGGGCCTCTTCCAGGTCCTGGGTCTTGGTCGCCAGAATAACTAATTCCGGCTCAGCAACCAGGGTTTCGGTTATGCCGATATTAACCTTAAGCTCCCCGCGCACGCCGCTGATCTTAAGGCCGTTTTCTTTGATGGCCTTAACCGAATCAGCATGGCCGGCCAGGCAGACATCTTCACCTGCGGACTTTAAATACCCCGCGGCCAAACTGCCGATAGCGCCTGCCCCAATAACCGCTATTTTCATTATGCTTGCCTATTTTTTGGAAAACCGTACTTTTTATATTCAAAGCCGGTCTGTTCCAGGAGCCTGACCATCATGCTGTAAAATGGCGAGGGGACATCTGAAAAAAAGGTGCTGACTACATCTACTTCTTCTACCCGCGTCGCACTCCTGGCCCGGGCATTTTCTTCAGCGCCCTTAGTGACCGCCTCTTCGGTGATATGGCGGTGAAAGACCGGGATCTTGGCAACCATGATTTTCAGCTTTTCCTGAGTAGCTTTATCCCATTCCATAACTTAGCCCTCTTAATATAGTAAAATTTTACTATATGATAATAGTATATTCTATTAAATAAACCTAACCCTGTCAAGAAAAAACGATTGTGCGCTTAAAGGAGGAAAAGTCAGCGCATTGTTTGAATGAGGCCGTCCAGAAAGCGGGATTCTGCTTTCAGCAGTTTAAGATTATGTTCTAAGATGCGGCTCAAGGAAACAGTTTTATCTTTAGGCTGGCCCTGGACCATTTTTTCCAAACCCCGCGATATTTTATTCAACATGTGCAGCCGCGCCTGCAGCCTCCGGCAGGCAATCGCCGGTTTCATATAGCGTAAAAAATACAGGCTCAGGTCCAGGCTGAACTGCGGCCGTTTGAGGTTAAGCAGGCTCTTGCTCAGAAGTTCATCGAAACGCACCTGGCCCTTAGGGGCCAGGGCATATACAATACGTTCCGGCCGCTTACCAGGCTTGACTGTTTTCTTGACGACTAAGCCTCTTTTCTCGAGGATTTGCAGCGGATAATATACGGACTTTATGTCTACTCCGGCAAACAGCGAAAGTATCTGCCTGATCTTGCTTTTGATATCGTAACCGTGTTTAGGGCCTTCGCGGAGCAGCCCCAATAATAATAATTCCTGCTCGATCATGCTACCTCGCCCATACTGCGGAATTTAGCGTACCTTAAATTCAAGAGCTCTTCTTTATTCAGGGATTTTAATTCTTTAACGTTCTGCGTAACGGAGGCCTTCAGGTTTGCGGCTGTCTTTTGCGGGTCACGGTGGGCCCCGCCCAGAGGTTCCGGGATTATCTCATCAATGATTTTAAGCTTCAGGAGGTCTTCGCCGGTTAGTTTTAAGACTTCCGCTGCCAACGGGGCTTTGGCCCCGTCTTTCCACAGGATGGCCGCGCAGCCTTCCGGGGATATAACTGAATAATAAGAATTCTCCAGGACGCAAATGCGGTCAGCCACTCCCACGCCTAAAGCGCCGCCTGAACCGCCTTCTCCGATAACTACGGAAATAATCGGCGTAGCAATAGAAGCCATCTCCCTTAAATTCAGGGCAATGGCCTGGGATTGGCCGCGCTCTTCGGCTCCTATGCCGGGATATGCTCCCGGCGTGTCAATAAAGATCACCACCGGCAAGTTAAATTCTTCCGCCAATTGCATAACCCTAAGCGCTTTACGGTATCCTTCCGGATGGGCGCAGCCAAAATTACGCTTGAGATTTTCTTTAGTATCCCTGCCTTTTTGATGCCCGATGACCGCTACTTTCTGTTTATCTAATTTAGCCAGCCCGCAGACAATAGCTTTGTCGTCGCTAAAAAGCCTGTCTCCGTGCAACTCGATGAAATCCGACATGATCAGATTGATATAATCCAGGGTATACGGCCTCTGGGGATGGCGGGCCAGCTGCACCCTCTGCCAGGCAGAAAGGTTGGTGTAGGTATCTTTTTTAAGATGTTCGAGTTTGTCCTCCAGGCGCTTGACTTCGGAAGAAAGGTCTATTCTTTTATCCGAAATAAAATGCCTAAGTTCCTGGATCTTCTTTTCTAACTCAAAAATGGGTTTTTCAAAATCTAATCCGGCCATATTTTAATTATTTAATCAACGATGGTTACTTCTGTGCCGACAGGGATTATGGTGTAGAGTTCTTCTACCTCCTGGTTAGACATGCGCACGCAACCCTGGGTAGCTTGCTTGCCTAAGCTCTGGGGTTCGGTTGTGCCGTGTATGCCGTAACTCGGCCTGTCCAGCCCCATCCAGCGCGTACCTAGAATATTTTCGGGGCTTTCCGGGGGAACAACCGCGCCGGTTTTAAACCAGGTAGGATTTATCAGTTTGGAGGTAATCTTGAAATTCCCTACAGGCGTACAGTTATCCTTGCCCGTGGATACGATGTAGGTTTTGATTATCTCTTCGTCGCTCTTCAGGATCAGGATATTCTGGGATTTATCTACGACGATGCTAAAAGGCGCGTTCCAAACTTTAACTTTTCTTCCCGGGATGATCTTATCGTCGCTGAGTCCGTTGCTCTTCTTGATCAGGTCCGGAGTGGTTTTAAACTTCCGGGCGATTTTAGTCAAGGTATCTCCGGGGACTATCTCATAGAGAACGCTCTTTGGAGTCAAAGCGGGAGAAAACAAAAGCCGGATATTGATATCGTCTATCTTCTTCTGCCAGTTCATTACTTCGCCGGAATTAGGAAAATCATTTACTAATTTCTGGTATACGCTCTTTAAACCCGGCAGGTCGCCTTTAGCCTGTAAAGCTTTTGCTTCATTTAATAAGCTTTGCGCGCTGGCCCCCCCTGGCTTTTGGCCGTCGAGATAATTTTTCTCTTTTCTCGCCGCCAGCGAGAATACCAGGATAAGGGTTATTAATATTGCTCCGGCTGCTAACAAAATCTTTCTATTCACTCTCAATCTCCCTTCTAACGAGCCAATATCGCTATGAGCACACCGAGTAAAAACCCGCCGATTACCTCCAGGGGCGTATGCCCGATAAGCTCGCGTAAACGTCCATCATGGATCTTACCCTGCCAATAGATATCATCGGTCATTTTATTTAGGATGCGCGCTTGTTTTCCGGTTGCCCGGCGCACACCTTGGGCATCAAACATAACAACAATAGCAAATGAGGCAGCTAAAGCAAAAAGCACGCTGTCAAAACCGTATTCCAGCCCGATGGAAGCGGCCAAACAGGCTGCTCCGGCAACGTGGCTGGAAGGCATGCCTCCGGTACCGACAAAAAGCCGGAAATCCAGCCTCTTCTTCTGCACCACTCCGATAAACACTTTCATTGCCTGGGCAATCAACCAGGCAGAAAGGGTAGTGAAAAAAATCTTGTTATGCGACAACTGCAGGAATATTTCTTTCATTATTGTTCCTTGGGGACAGGTATTACTTCTATCTTGACCTTCGCAGGGGTGGTCAGCTGGCCGTCTCTGATCAGAAATCCGCGGTTACCTTCTATTTTCGCTCGCCGCTTAAGTTCGCGCATGGCTTTTTTGAGCTCATCAACAGAATTAAACTTCATTTCCAGGCTGGCATTTTCCTGAGCCAGCCTCTGTCTTTCATCTGAAAGTGCCTGGTTTTCCGCCCTAAGTATAGATAATCTTAAATCAAAGTTCCCCATTTGTGCTTTTACCTTGTTGAGCTTCTTATGCGCAGCCTTTAAATAGCTCTTTAAACCTGCATTCCTGGCGCTTAACTGCGCTACGGACTTCTTTTCTTTCTCTAAGTCCTGCAACAGGTTTTGCTTCTGATTTTCCAGTAAAGCGATATTTTCTCTCAGGGAAGTAATGTACATAACCACAGCCAGAATAGAGG
>JBAZIT010000102.1:0-4673 GCA_041651675.1 Candidatus Omnitrophota bacterium
ATAAAACACGCGCGCGCAATGATGAGTATGGCGTGTCTGCCTGTTTTTTGTCCATCAGCATATTCTTTTTTGCTCGCATTCCCTATTTACGCGCGTAATGGAATGGGCAAAAAAACCTCGCACCTTGTTCGAAAAAAATGAATATGATCCACAATAGTATTACATGAATATCATAGTTACGCTAGAAATTGAGTCATCACGCGCATCATTACGCGCGATTGATCATGCGAGTCATCGTGAATGGTTCGCGCCTATTGATGGGCGAATCATGCATATTGGCGAGCACCCTTTGTTCGCTCGCGCAAATTTGCATGATGTTCTTGGTATCTTAATCGCGCGAAAGATGTATCACATTCACGAACATCGCGAACATCTCATTGTTAGTTTTACGGTTTCCATGCAAACTAGTTTGGGACAGACAATTACTGATACGATTGATTGGATTCTTGACGCGCGGACATTTGATGCGCCCATCGATCCAGTCGCGTCCATCGTGCCCATCGTGCCCATCGTGCCCAATGATGATCTTACTCGCGCGAACGAGCTCATGGCACAAATAGTCGCGCGATATGGTCCGATTAGTGCGCACAATACCCATATCGCGCGCGCTCATTGTGCTGCCGAAGTTAGTGGTAAACCAATCGTGTTCAAGTGGCTCGGTTGCGATCATCCTGGATGGTTGCGATCAGTCATCAGATATGTTAATTTGTATGATACTAGCGACTACACAGTCGCGCCATTCCGCGGAGGCAATCACATGCGCGATCCACCAATTAACTTCGCGCAATGGCTTACTGAGCTGAGTGGCGAATGTCGCGCGCGAGTCCTTGTGCTTATGCCTATTGACGCATCGTATGACTACACATGTCCTACGCGATTCAATGTCAGCGATGTCTCTCTCCCATTGGATAGTAGCGCGAAATGTCAATCGCCAATAATCGTCTTTGGGAATCCATTCGCGTCACTCGCGCCAATGGATAAGTGTATCACTAGACTGATCGAGAAACTTAGACCTTGGTTTGCGCCAAGTACTCAGATTGTGTCTGCGCGAGTAGGTTCAGGCGAATCCGTGGCGGACTCTGTGCCGATATGCGAGATCGATGATGAAGTCGCGCGCGAGTATGCGAGTGCATCTGAGAACTATGGAATGCATGCGCGCGAGATGTCATATCCAACACATATCTTGGATATCATTGATAATCTTAGATGTTGATACGCATTGGGGAGAAGAGAGTGAAATATTATTTTTTCCCCAATCTTATGAGATCAGAAAAAAAATAATATGATCAAGCACATACTAGTTAAGCATGATCCTTCTCGCGCAAACTTAGGACTCTATTGATTTCATCTACGATATTGTGACGAATGTCGCATACATCTTTTGTCTTGATCCTATCTATAACCTTGCGCAAATCGGATGAACTTAGTACTGCGAATAACTTAGCCTCGCGCGCATAATCATTCATTCTCACGAGGGTCGACTGATCAGAGCGCGATACTGCGAGATGCGCGATCATTGATGTGTCTATAGGAATCATGTCACATAATTGCATCATTAGATCGAATGCGCGCTGATCGATGAGTTTGCGCGTATCAAGTGCATATCCTGACTCCTTGATCATTGTCGCATCCAACAAGATAACTCCAAGGATAAACCGATCGCGTGCGGATAGATGATCGAGTCGCGCATTAGAATGAACGATCCGCGCGCATTCATCTGCAACATTGCGATATACGTCAGACTGGAAAACATGATTAGAACCATACCCATACTCGCGCACTGGTGAGGTTAGACATGAGAGAATGCGCAAAGGCGAGACATATCCACTTGCACAATCACGCGTGAGATCAATGATCGCATTAATGATCGTATAGTTAATACCAAAGTCAATGCCAGGATTGATGCGCGTCAATATGACTTCCGTTATATGATTGGCGAGATCTGGATTAGTACCATCTCCGCGCATAGATAGTCTATCGTATATTTCTTCGTATTTCGGATCAATTTGCATAATGTATCTACGCGCATGTTGTGCGCATATGAGTGCGCGACCAAATGCATCAAACTGCGCGGTATTGAGAACTCGCTTAAGCGTGCGAACTGGAATCATATTGATATACGACGCTTCCAACAATGTGAGCATAACAGATTCTTTGTTTTGATGAGGTATGTCCGAGTTGTCTTCGAGTAGTATGTTCGCGATAAACTGAATTGTCTTCGCAAACGATGGCGCGCGAATGATTGGCACATTGCATACCATCGCATGATTAACAAATTTCGATAGTATTGGTAGACCAAAGATCGTGGATTTTTTACACATATACGCGCGAGCAAGATCCTCGCGATGATAATTAATTAACAAATCAATTATATATATCCATTGACCATGGGGAGGTTGCTCAAGGATATATTGTACATCAACATGTGCGCCTAGTGTTATTATAATATCATCGATATGTGGTTGATCGAACATAATTGTATTACTATATCCATCAGTCATACTCGCGACAAGAATAGGATCCATGCAACGCATAAGGTTTCTTAGATAGCTATTAATGATAGTGGTTAGATTAGTATGAAATTCCATGTCTATGAGAGCGCGCGCGAGATTTGCATTACCTGTGAGAACCGAACAATTATATATGTATCCCATCACGTCGCGTATGAACTGGTGGATCATTGCTGATTTATCGCGATCACTCCGCGATGTTGTTGTAACGATTGCGAATTCCTTGGAAAATAGACTATCGTACTTTATCATGACATAGCGTAGTATGCTCGCGCATAATGTCTTGTTCTGATAGTATGTGTATATGACTGGAACAGGTTCGCGTCCGATATTGTGTTCCCATTCGTGCGTACGTGTTGGCATTGATAGAAACAGTAAGTTTCGTATAGTGGTATATTCAGCACCTAATCCACAAGGGTATGGCGTATCAAGTTGGCGCATTTCACCAATAATGAACTTCATCAGTTCGATATCATCATAGCGGCACGCGCACATAAGTAAATCGCCAGCAATCCTCGATTTATCACCATGCATACTTATGTCGCGAATAAGTCTGTCTCGCAAGTGGCAACGCGATAGTATTGTTAAGCTCGAACGATCAATCGCGTCCTCGACTGGCGAAATAGTCCAGGGATGCGCACGCAACCACTCGTCAACAATGTTGCGCGCGAATGTGCTCATATGTGCGAGCTCGCGCAACTGGCACCTATCGAGATATGATATAGATTCGCGTATCAATGATTGCATTGTTTGGGTATTTTCTATTACGCGCTATTCAAAAAAATACGACTTATGTCTTATGATCGCGCGCACCATCATGAGTATGGTCATAGCATAGCATATATAACCATGCTCATTCATACTAGCGCGCGCAAAAATGAATATTTTGAGCAAGAAATACAAAAGCATACGCAGACAGGCTCATAAGACATGCATTCGCTTATCCATTCTCACGCAATAGAGGAATCGCGCATGCATGAGTACGAGACGCATATGGTTTGCGGAAAGAACGGATTTGATCCAGAGACGATCGCGACACTGAATTGCGAGACGATCGCGCTCATTGTGCATCAGTGTGTCTTAGACACGATTTACTACGACTATCATACATATGTGCATATAGTCACGTACATCGCAGATACCATCATCCAATCTATCACGCAAGAGAACAGATCAGACTACGTCGCATGCCTCGCGCGCATGTATCATATTATGCGCGATATCCCTACGATCTTTGAGTTCGACGCACTCTTGCATTGTATTGTGAACATATGGTACAATCATGACAAGAATGATTATGTAACCATTGTACCGATCATCGCGTTTGTTGTGACTCATGAAGGCGAACAAGATCTCGCGTGCTATGGCGAGATATGCGAGCGCCTCGCATCGTTAGGTCTGAAGGTTAATGCTAATGTTGAGGCGATAATCAGTGACATCGTGCAAAATCGCGAGATGTACAAAGCTAAATGTCGCAGAGGCGAGATAGAGTTTGTTTATTTCCAGATCTAATGACACAATGATACTCGCGCGCGATTTCATAGTTGAAGTAATGTGTTTTTTCTTTTTTCTCCTTTCTTGTTGGAATGAGAACGGGGAAGGAGTGCAAAAAAAAAGAGACTATGAATGCGCATGGCGCATGTTCATGATCGCGCGATTACATGAATGAGACAACAGTCCACATTTGGTCGCGATCACTAGTAGGCGAACACACGCGCAGTCGCCTATACTCGCGCGCGACTACAGTCTTATTCGCGCGAATCATGATTGTATTATCCATTAACGCAAGAATGCGCGACTTTCGCGGATGTGCAGCATTGACACAACATGCGCAACATAATGGGACTATGTATTCGGTATTCCAGTATCCGCGCAAACAACAGTAGCGAACATGCGCGCCAACTACCTGACTGATGCGCGCGAGTTCATCATCCATTGCGCGCGTCTCTCGAATGGTTGCACTAATACACTCGCGCGCGCAACATTGTACTTCGGTCAATGATACACACGCCATCGCGCAATAATATTCTAACCACGACATGAACCCTAGCTCAACGGGCGGACAGCGACGCATTGCACCCATGAGACATCGTACTGGTTGCCCGTTGTATATTCGCACTGTTAGTTGGTCATCAGGATGATTCGCTACTGTCGCCATTGTTG
>JBAZIT010000103.1:0-4660 GCA_041651675.1 Candidatus Omnitrophota bacterium
GCGCTCCACATCGGCTGAAATAACGCGCTTTCTGAATAGTTGGGTGATCGGCGTGATTCCGCAATTGAAAGACGACACAGAGCGAATTACGATCTTTGGCATTCAAGTGCGGGAAACGAAGAACCCCAACCAACAAATGCACCGTATTCTTCGCCCGTAACGGGCTCGAAACGGTGATTTGAGCCGTTGGGAGTCAGCATGAACAACAAGGAAATCAACAGCAACAAAGGAATTGATATGCAAGACAAGTCAGCGTTACAAGAAAGAGCAGAGCGAGCGGCCTCGCTGTTCCCCGATACCGCAAGGAAGCCTATCGTCATTGAGTTTGCAGGGACACCCAAGGCAGGGAAGACGACCACGCTGGGTCAAATAAATGCCTTCCTCAAACGATGCGGCTTCAAGGTGGAGATAGTTGTCGAGCGGGCGGGAGTCTGTCCGATAAAGGACAAGAAGCATGTGAACTTCAATATCTGGACGGCTTGCACGACACTTTCCCAACTCCTTGAGAAGACGCAGACTCCTCCAAGGCCGGAAGACCCGCAAATCCTGATTCTTGACAGGGGAATATTCGACTCGATTTGCTGGCTACGACTCATGGAACGCCTCCAACGGTTGCGGCCTGCGGAAAGGAAGATTGTAGAGCAGTTCCTGACGATCCCGGATTGGCGAGAGCGGATTACTGGAGTCATTCTTATGACGGCAAGCCCCAGTGATTCGATGTCACGAGAGCAAGGTATGCTCCCGGTTATAGGGGCAAAAGGATCGATAATGAACGAAGCGGTTCTCGAACAGATGGCGACTGTCGCCAAGGACACAGCGAAGGACATGGAAGCCCTGTTCCGGGTCTTTGAGGTGAGCACATCGGCTGTAGACACCAGAAATAACCCAAAGGCGACAGCCGAGAAAGTTGCGGATTTGATCTTGTCGTTGGTCGAACAGCAGTTGCAGGAGGACATCTTGCATCTGCCCAAAGAGACCGTTAGAGGTTTCTTCAAAGGCTCCGCAACCATCAGTGATAGAACGGCGAAAGGGCTTGTTGAGTCGTTCCAACGGTCCGGGAGTTACGGACCGAGGAAGGAGGTCGAAGCAAATATCGATATGGTGCAGGCGCTTCCGGTCGTGGTGGTCCGGAATGCGTCTGGACGGGTACTCCGCCTACGTCGCCGCGAGAGGTCTCCGGATAATCCCCTGCACGAGAAAATAGTCGTGTGGGCGGGAGGTCATGTCCGCCAAGAAGACAACCGGTCAGGGAAACCCCTCCTACAATGCATCACCAGGGAACTAGAGGAGGAGCTTCGCCTGCGTGTGACCCCCGAAAGCGTGAAACTTCTTGGGGCAATCTACCTTGAGGACGGCAAATCATCTGTCAAGCACGTCGCCATCGTGTATGAATGGCGGGCTGCCTCCGATGATGTCGAAGTTGCCCTAAGCAATGCGGAGTTCTTTGAGAGGCGGGGAACATCACTCAGCGGTAAGTTCGTTGAGGTCAGCGAGATTGTGGAGGAGATGAATAAGGGTGGGCAGGAGGAACCGTGGTCTGGATATATAATGAGGGAGTTCATCGCCAAGCATTCACCAGGTATGCAGCCGCACCTGCTGTAGGTCATGGTCGGACTCCCAACAATCGGCTTCTGCGGACGGTGTACCGCCGCAGAGCCGTGTCGTTCGGATCGGAAAGAATGTTTCTCGCAAAGGCGCAAAGTCCGCGAAGGAAAAATGGAGATAATCTGTTCTCTTCCTTGCGATCTTGGCGACTTGGCGAGAGGTAATTCCGAAAATGAATCCGAACATGCGGTCGCACCGTACCGTCGCGAAGCGCGCCGGCCGGTGACCCGTGGCGTTCGGAAAGAAAAACCAGATACCGAAATTTTTCTCACACAAAGACGCAAAGTCACGAAGGAAAGCTTCCCGATCTGAAAACAGAATTAACTTTGTGATCTTTGTGGCTTCGTGTGAAAACATGACCGATCCGAACCAGCGGGTCGAGCCTACCGCCTGACGGCGGCGGCTCACCCGCAACGTTCGGACGGAGAGACCAAAAGATGAGCAAAGCACATGACAGTTTCTTGGACAAGGTTGTCTGGCCGCTCGTCGTGCGAGCAAAGGGGTCAGTCCGAGAATCTTGGAGAGTTAAGGGCATAAGGGTTAAGCTCAACAAGCAATGAATAAAAACAAACTTCCGAACAACGGCATTCAGACTATCGCGCTACGCGCTCAGCCTGACCCGTGACGTTCGGAAAAGATAAAAACAAGAGACCGGAATCTTTCTCACACAAAGACGCAAAGTCACGAAAGAAATCTTCCCGATCTGAAAACAGAATTAACTTTGGGCAAAGGGGTCAGTCCGAGAATCTTGGCGAGTTAAGGGCATAAGGGTTAAGCTCAACAAGCAACGAATAAAAACAAACTTCCGAACAACGGCATTCATGCTATCGCGCTACGCGCTCAGCATGATGCCGAGCGTTAGGCAATTATTATGAAGACCCCCAAACTATTGTTCATCGTGTGTTTGCTCGGCGCAATTGTGCTCGGGTGGTGTGCTCACGTCTATGTCGTCAAACAAATACTTGCAAGGGATTGCTCGATGAAAATTGAAGGCGTCGAAATTGCCAAGCTTCTTGTTCATGGCAAGCCCATGTTTTCCCTCGTAAGCACAAATCCGTCGGTCACCATCTCTTGGATTTCAGGCGCTAGCAATGCAAATGTTACCGGGCAGGGCTTTGTGCTAGATGCTGATATTTGTTCAGACGGTTCGCTTGCGCGCTATCATTTGCAACACGGAGGCTATGATTACTTTGACTTGAACTGTGACGGTGATGCGGACGTGCGATGCGTTGGCAAGTTGTCGAAGGATTTACGGGAAATCAGGATTGACGGGGTATGGCATAAGGCCGCGTCTAATACCGTGACGATCGACGGGAAAACGTATGATGTTCAATGGAAGGACGGATGGAAGGTCAAACAGTAACGGAACGCCTAACAACCGAATTCAGCCTATCTCCCGCCAGGGGCGGGTTCAGGCTGATTCGTGATCGTTCGGCCAAAACGAAAAAGATGAAATCCAGAAGTCCAAAGCCTGTTGCCGACAATGAAGCATTTATTGCTTTGATTCGCGTAGCACAAGAAGACAAGGAAATCCGAGCACAATTACAATCCATCCTCCAACAACCTTTGTTTCACAGAAAGTCGTTGCTTAACACGATGATTCAGAACATGACGCTAAAAGGAGCCCCAAAGGAGTTCATCTCAGCAATCGGGTGCCTTCTCGATGACACCGTGGCGGAAAAAACACAAGAATTAATTACGGGAAATCACTACTGTCCGGTTAAAAAAGCCTATAAATAAAGGGTTGCGTTCATTCTGTGGGACAGACTCTGCAATGCACATTAAAAAGATCAATAAAATCAGCGTTTTCCCGAATACCAAGCGATTTAAAAAGTGTAGAATCCTGTAAACAGCAACAAGGGTGTGCCATCAATTATTAAGGGTTTTTTCATACATCAACGATTTTGCCGCCACAAATTACCGTCTTTGAATTGAAATCGGCGAAAAACATTGTTGTGATTACGCCCTTATTTTATAGGCATCAAATCATCTTTGGTAATAATTAAACCGGACACCAGTGACGGGAAATATAAGCGGCCAACCAGCGGGTTCAGACTATCGCGCTCCGCGCTCAGTCTGACCCGTCCCGTTGGCTGGAGAAGGAAATGAAAAAAGATGACGAAACGCCGTGGTACAAGTGGCAATTCTCATCTGGAGGATTGCTGCTATTCGTGATATTTATGATCAGTGGAATTTCCATATTGTTCGATGAATTGAGGTTAGATCGCTATGTTTGGGGAAAACTTGCTGGCGCAAGCTTCTTCTTCTGCCTTGCGGCCGTAATAGCGTATTTTGAGTGGAGGAATCGCAAGCCTTTCCGGTTTCGGTTGTGAATTCGGGAAAAGAGAATTGCGGCCAACCAGCGGTTTCAGGCTATCGCGCTACGCGCTCAGTCTGACCCGCCCCGTTCGGTATGAAGAAAAATGAAGAAACGAAACATCGTCGCTGGGTTGATTGTGATGGGCGTCAGCCTGATGGCTCTCACCGTCAAGCTGCATGGCCCTGTCAGTGAAGCCAAGCGCTCATGCCACGTGTTACGCACGTTCGCCAACCACATCCATCGTGCGGAGTGGGCTGAAGCACAGGCCATGCTGCAGACTGATCCTGAGTGGTGCCGGATTGAGAACGGAAAAATGTTGTACTGGAATCATGACATTACAGATTGCATGGCATCGGCACAGCCTAAGTTCTGGAAAACATTGGAGTACTACCTCACCGATCGTCACATGGGTGACAAGGTCATCTTCCAGGCGTCCAGTCGTGCTGACTATGCCACACTCAAAGATGGAAAGATAACGTTCATAAAGATACCATGAAAACCGAACAAAAGTTCGCACCGTACCAAAATGAGCTGCGCTCATTTTGTCCGGTGAAACTCAACGTTCGGAAAAGATAAAACCAGATACCGAAATTTTTCTCACACAAAGACGCAAAGTCACGAAGGAAAGCTTCCCGATCTGAAAACAGAATTAACTTTGTGATCTTCGTGGCTTCGTGTGAAAACATGATCGATCCGAACCAGCGGGTCGAGCCTACCGCCTGACGGCGGCGGCTC
>JBAZIT010000104.1:0-4615 GCA_041651675.1 Candidatus Omnitrophota bacterium
TATTTGGTTAGGAAAGGAGATCAAATATGGCTAAAGGGATTTCAGCAGAGATTATTGCTGCAAAGATTTTTGAAATTAGGGGCAAAAAGGTGATGTTAGATAGTGATTTGGCAAGACTTTATGGAGTTGAAACCAAGTATTTAATTCGTCAAGTCAAAAGAAACAGCGTAAGATTTCCAGATGATTTTGTATATCTGCTTACCGCAAAAGAGGCTATAAACTTGAGGTGCCAAAATGTCACCTCAAGTTGGGGTGGAAGGAGATATCTTGCCTATGCCTTTACCCAAGAGGGCGTGGCTATGCTCTCAAGCGTATTGAATAGCAACAGGGCGATACAGGTTAATATCCAGATAATGCGCGCTTTTGTAAAACTGCGGTATGTCGTACCAGTTAATAAACAGTTCGCAATGAAATTAAGGGAGTTAGAAGATAGACTCCATACTCACGATAAAGAAATCGGCAATATTTTTGCGACGCTTGAAGAGCTTATGGGCATACCCAGCGCAAGAAAGAAGATCAAGGGCTTCGCGCAGAAGTGATATTGAACGATCAGCGTTTTTTTGTTTATAGCGGATGGCTTGGCTTGATTCCGGAGCGCACGTGAGTTTTTTGCGCGGGCACGGTTGCCCGGCTATTTGCGAAGCAGGCAGAGCGCAAAAAACTGGGCGAGCGAAGTTCCGCCTCGCTGGGGCGGAACAAGCGGTGCGCGAAGGAACAAGACAAGACAGGCGCTGGATAAATAAACACTTGAAGCTGCGGGATTTAGGTAGTATAATTTAAAACTATGATGGAAATACTTAAGCCTTATTTACTCGCTTTTATTCCGCTATTTGTGGCTATTGATGCTATCGCCACTATCCCGGTATTCTTGTCCCTGGTTCACGGCACCTCCAGGAAGCAGAAGAATGGTATAATCGTGGACGCGGTAGTGACTGCTACGGTCGTTGCCATTATTTTCATCTTTATCGGTAAATGGGTCTTTTCGCTCTTGGGCGTTACTGTCCCGGATTTTCAGATCGCCGGCGGCGTTCTCTTGTTTGTGCTTTCCGTGCGCCTGCTTTTCCCCGGAGCCCAGAAAGACAGCCTCGTTCATACCCATGAGCAGGGCCTGGGTGTTTTTCCTTTAGGCACGCCATTAATCACTGGGCCGGCAGTTTTGACTACCACGCTGATGATGATGAACAGCTTCGGGCTTGTGCCTACTTTAGTTTCGTTAGTATTGAATATGCTTTTTGTCTGGTTAACCCTGGTCAAGGCGGATATAATTATGAAGGTTATCGGCCCCAGCGGCACGCGGGCATTCTCTAAAATAATGTATATATTACTGGCGGCAATCGCCGTGATGATGGTCAGGCACGGTATAACCGGAGCATTCCTGAAATGATGCGCAAGGTTTTAACTTTTATTATGGCCGGCGGAAAGGGTGAACGCCTTTTCCCCCTCACCAAAGACAGGACTAAGCCGGCAGTCCCCTTCGGCGGGATCTACCGGATCATTGATTTTACTTTGAGTAATTGTATTAATTCCGGCCTGCGCAGGATCTATATCCTCACCCAGTATAAATCTTCTTCATTACAGCGCCATATACGTTTAGGCTGGAATTTCCTCCCTTCGGAATTAGCCCAATTTATTGAGCTGCTTCCGGCGCAGCAGAGGGTTGGGGATTCCTGGTACTTAGGGACAGCCGACGCCATATACCAGAACCTTTATACCCTGGAAATGGATAAGCCCGACGAAGTTTTGATCCTGGCCGGCGACCATATCTACAAAATGAATTATTATAATATGATAGATTTTCACCGCGATAACGACGCTGACCTTACTGTTGGGGTAGTAGAGGTAAGCAAAGAAAAATCCACGCATTTTGGCGTGGTTGAAGTGGATCAGTCCAACAGGGTAGTCGGTTTTCAGGAAAAACCCAAATCTCCCAAGGTTATACCCGGTAAGCCGGATAAGATATACGCTTCCATGGGGATCTATGTATTTAAACATCCTATTATTGAAGAAGAGCTGCATGAGGATGCCAAGAGGATAGGTTCAGCGCATGATTTTGGCAAGGATATCATTCCGCAAATGCTGAAGAAAGGGCTTAAGGTAGTGGCTTATAACTTTACCGGGGAAAATAAGAACGGAGGCCAGTATTGGCGGGATATCGGAACAATTGATGCTTATTATGAGGCAAACCTGGATTTGATCCAGGCTGCGCCGACTTTCAATATGTATGATAAAGATTGGCCGATCCGGACATTCCAAGAGCAGTTTGCTCCGGCTAAGACCGTGCATTCAGGAGAAGAGATAGCCGGCAGGATCGGTCTGGTCCTGGATTCCATAGTTTCAGGAGGATGTGTTGTTTCCGGAGGCAAGGTGCAGCGTTCGATTCTTTCGCCGAATGTCCGGGTGAACAGCTTCTCGGAAGTTTATGACTCCATCCTGATGGAAGGCGTAAATGTCAGCCGCTACGCTAAAATCAAGCGGGCGATTATTGATAAAGACGTGGACATCCCGCAGGGTATGGTCATCGGTTACGATCTGGCGGAAGACAAAAAGAAATTTTTTGTCAGCGATTCGGGGATAGTAGTTGTAGCTAAAGGGACTGAAATCAAATGATCCGCAAAGCTAAGATTAAAGACATAAAAAAAATCCAGGAATTGATTAATTCGTTTGCAAGTCTTAATATTATGCTCAGCCGTTCGCTTAATGAATTATATGAGAATCTGCGGGATTTCTGGGTGGCTGAAGAAAGAGGAAAAATTGTAGGCTGCAGCGCGCTGCATATCTCCTGGGATAATTTAGCGGAGATTAAATCGGTGGCGGTGGCCAAAAAATACCAAAGTCAGGGTATCGGCAGGGAATTAGTGGAGGCCTGTCTGGAGGAGGCAGTTGATTTAGGCGCCAAGAAAATATTTGTGCTCACCTACAAGCCGGGATATTTTAAAAAGTTCGGGTTTAAACGCGTTAAGCATGAAAGCCTCCCGCATAAGATTTGGGCAGAATGTATTAACTGCTGCAAATTCCCCGATTGTAACGAGATTGCCTTGCTAAAAATCTTGTAAAATAATTTTTTTATGTTATAATTTTTCAACTATTCATTAAACAGCCTGCCTGCCGGCAGGCAGGACTGCCGTAAGGCAGTCAGGGAGGATAAATGGATTATTTGTTGACCGACGAACAGAAGATGATCAAGGAACTGGCGCATAAGATCGCCGAAGAAAAGGTGCGCCCGGTAGCGGCTAAATACGACATCAGCGAAGAATACCCCTGGGATGTGATCAAGGTTATTGCCGAGTCCGATCTTTTCGGATTATTTATTCCCGAAGAGTACGGCGGAATGAGCGTCGGCATTACTAATCTTTGCCTGGCCACCGAAGAGCTCTCCCGGGCTTGCGGCGGCATCGCGGTCTGCTACGCTGCTTCGGCATTAGGCACTTTTCCGATAGTTCTATTCGGGAACGATGAGCAGAAGAAAAAATACCTGCCGGACCTGGCTAAAGGAAAAAAGGTAGCTGCTTTTGCTATTACCGAGCCGGAAGCCGGTTCCGACGCTTCAGCGATTAAAACTACTGCCCGTAAAGAAGGCGATTATTATATTTTAAACGGACTTAAACATTTTATCACTAACGGCGGCGATGCGGAGACCTATAGCGTAATTGCTATGACGAACAAAGATAAGGGAGCCCGCGGCGCTTCGGCATTCATCGTGGAAAAAGGCACGCCTGGCTTTACCTTTGGGAAGAAAGAGGACAAATTCGGCATCCGCGCCTCTTCTACCCGCGAATTGATCTTTACGGACTGCAAGATCCCGGCTAAAAATTTACTGGCTAAGGAAGGTATGGGATTTATCGTTACGATGAGGACCTTTGATATGTCCCGTCCGGGCGTAGCTGCGCAGGCATTAGGTATTGCGCAAGGCGCCTTGGAATTAGCTGTAAAATACGCTAAAGAAAGGCACCAGTTCGGAAAATCAATCTCCAGCTTCCAGGGTATCCAGTGGATGCTCGCGGATATGGCTACGGAAGTGGAGGCAGCCAGGGCATTAGTTTATTCCTGCGCCCGGGCAATCGACGCCGGAGTAAAGGATGTTTCTAAAGAATCCGCAATGGCGAAAATGTACGCTTCGGATGTAGCGATGAAAGTAAGCGTAGATGCTTTACAGATCTTCGGCGGATACGGCTATATGAAGGATTACCCGATTGAAAAATACGTGCGCGACGCCAAGATCACCCAGATCTACGAGGGGACTAACCAGGTGCAGCGCAATATTATAGGTTTACAGTTGATCCGGGAAATGGCCAATAAAAAATGAATATTATAGTTTGTATAAAACAGGTTCCGGAAACAACCAGCGTCAGGATAAACCCTGAGACTAATACGCTTATCCGCGAAGGAGTAAAATCCATTATCAACCCTTTTGATATGTACGCGATCGAAGAGGGCGTGCGGCTTAAAGAGAGGTTTGGCGGCAAGGTGACGATCGTGACCATGGGCCCGCCGCAGGCGGACTCGGCTTTGCGCGAAGCAATTTCGATGGGCGCTGACGAAGGAGTCCTGGTTTGCGACCGCGCTTTTGCCGGAAGCGATACTTGGGCTACCAGCTATACTTTATCCGGAGCGATTA
>JBAZIT010000105.1:0-4564 GCA_041651675.1 Candidatus Omnitrophota bacterium
CACCTGGAAGGAAAAATCCCTCTTTATCACTTTGACCTTTACCGGCTTAAAAACCCGGCGGATATAGCCGCTGTAGGATATGAGGAATATCTCTACGATGAGGGTGTTTCAGTCATTGAATGGGCGGAGAATTTGGATTGTCTTATGCCCAAAGAACATCTTATGGTAAAATTAGCTTATCGCGGGCAAAATAAAAGAGTACTGGAATTCTCCGCTGCCGCTGCGCGATATAAAAAATTAATCCAGGAGTTCAATGAAGATATTAGCCATTGATACCGCTACTAAATTTCTAACGCTGGGCATCTATATTGACGGCGCATTTTATGAATACAACCTGGAGACAGGCCCGAGATTATCAGCGCTCCTGGCCGTTACTATTAAAAGGACGCTGGCGGCTTCCGGGCTGGAGTTAAAGGATTTAGATTATTTTGTCTGCGGCCTGGGCCCCGGCTCTTTCACCGGTATGCGCGTGGGCTTAAGCGCGATGAAAGGATTAAGCTGGGTAACGCACAAACCGCTGATCGGCATATCTACGCTGGATATCCTGGCTATGAACCCCGGAGAATCCGGCTCCAGGATGATCATCCCGGTAATCGACGCCAAGAGGAGCCTGATTTATACCTGTTTTTACCGGAATACGGGCAAGGGCCTTAAAAAAATAACGCCCTACCTGCTGATCTCAAAAGAGGGGCTGTTAAAAAAGATAAAATCTCCCGGCCTCATATTTGGAGACGCGCTGGATCTATACAAAGAAGATATTGTAAAAAATAACGCCGGCCTTGTCCTTCTGGATAAAGACCAGTGGTATCCCAAAGCGCATAACATCATTAAGCTCGCCTTAAGCAGGATCCAGGATAAGAAATGTAATATCCTCGCTGAGGTCAACCCGATCTATCTTTATCCTAAGGAATGCCAGATCAAGAGGGGAAAATAATGCCTACTACTAAACATATCGGATACCGGCCGACCTGGGCCGAGATCAATCTGGATAACCTTGAGCATAATTTTTTCCGGATCAAGGAGAGGATAATCCCCGGCACTAAGGTTTTGGTTACCGTTAAGGCCGACGCCTATGGCCACGGTTTAGTCCCTGCTTCGGAAAGGCTGGAGAGCTGCGGAGTGGATTTTCTGGGAGTTGCTTCAATAGACGAGGGGATAGCCTTGAGGAAAGCCGGTATCCGGAGCCCTATATTAGTGTTAGGATTAATACTGAAGACTCATCTCTCGCCGCTTTTTGAATATGACCTTACTGTTTCTGTTTGTGATGAGGAATTGAGTTCTGCTTTAAACAAAAAGGCCTGTTTGCTCCGTAAGAAAGCCAAAGTGCATATCAAGGTGGACACCGGTATGGGCCGCATCGGTATTGCGCATTATGACGCGTATAAGCTGGTCAGGAAGATCTGCGGGCTCAAACATCTAAAAGTAGAAGGTATTTTTACGCATTTTGCTTTTGCCGATATGAATAAGAAGTTCACTTTTTATCAGATAGACCTCTTTGATACGCTTATTCAGAGATTAACCGGAGAGGGGATCGATATCCCGCTGGTCCACGCCGCTAACAGTATGGGCGTACTGGATTACCGCAACAGCCATTTTAATATGGTCAGGCCGGGCCTGGTGATTTACGGGCTTTACCCGAAGGGAAATTTAAAAGTAAACCTTAAACCGGTCCTGAGCTTAAAGACCCGGGTGATCTTCGCTAAAAAGGTCCCTGCCGGTTACGGCATAAGTTATGGGCATGAGTACATTACCTCCAAGCCTACCCGGATCGTTACTCTGCCTATCGGCTACGGCGACGGTTACCCGCGTAATCTTTCGAACAAGGCCCCTGTTTTAATCGGCGGACGGCGCTATAAGATCTGCGGAAGGATATGTATGGATCAGATCATGGTTGATGTTGGTAATGCCGCGGTAAAAACAGGGGATGAAGCAGTTTTGATCGGACGCCAGGGTAAAAATGTGATCACCGCCGAAGAATTAGCCGGACTTTCCCAGACTATTCCTTACGAGATTGTTTGCGGTTTAGGCAGCCGTATTCCAAGGGTCTCTGTTTGTTAGGGGAGATGGCTGATCAGGTAAACGCTGAAAGTCAGCGCAATGATGTGCGCTGAGGATACTGCAATAAGGGGAGGAAGCATTCCGCCGCGGCCCACGGCAATAAATACCGCGTCCAGTATATAATACAAAAATCCCACGATAATCGAAATACCGATAGAAGAGAGCCCGGTAGCGCGTTTTTGGATCATTAGCGAAAAAGGTATGCCTAACAAAATAATGATCAAACTCGCAAAAGGCGAGGCAAACTTTTGATAGAGGTCCAGCTTCAAATTCCGGATCACCGTAGTCGCGCCGCTTTTGGATAATTTCCAGATATAATTATCCAGCTGGCTTATCGTCATATGTTCCGGCCGCTGCCTCTGGGCGAGGAAATCGCTTGGCGTTTCAGGAATGCTCATTATTTCTTCTTCCAGATATAACGGTTCTCCTACGATCTGGCCGTTGTGGTCAAAATCATAGGTAATCGACTGATAAAATCTCCAGAGCCCGTCCTCAAACACACCCTTATTGGCTACGACCTTACGGATCAAATTCTGTTTTTCATCCTGCTCAAGTATGATCACGCCGTCCATGGTTGCGGTAGAAGGGTAAAATCTGTCAATAAAGAAGAGCCTGTTTTTTAAGCCATACATGGAAAGATTGATCAGGGAGTCGGTTTTCTTTTCCTTTCTATCTTTCTTGCCCTCATCCATCTTGGCCTGTATCTTTTGGATCTCCAACATTGCTCCGGGGGCAAAGCGGTCATTGATCCAGAAAACGAATAAACTTATGACTATCCCTAAGATGATCACGGTTTTGGTAATATAAAAGATGCTCAGGCCCGAGGCGCGCATGGCGATCACTTCATTATCGTGGTTCAGTTTGCTGAAGGTGTAAAGCGTGCTCAGCAGGCAGGCAAAAGGCGCCACCTGGACGAACATGATCGGCAGGTTGGTCAAGTAAAACTGGATGAGCAGGGTGTAATGTACCTGATTTTTGAGGATATCTTCCAGCTTGGACAATACGTCGATGATTACATACATGAAAAGGAAGACGAAGATGCAGGCAATAAAGGTAGCGATAATGGATTTAAAAATGTAGCGGTCTAAGATACGCATAATTTAAAGGTCAGGACCGAGCCCAGTATCCCGAATAATATATTAGGGACCCACATCGTGACAGCCGGGCTGATAAATCCTTCCATAGCTAAGGCTTCACAGCCGATAAAAAGAGGGTAATAAACTACGATGATCAGTATGGCGATCCCGATATTGATGGATTTTTCCCTGCGCCGGGTAATGATAGCCAGGGGCGCGCCCATCAGGACGAAGATAAAACAGGAGAAGGCCAGGGCCAGTTTTTCGTGAATTTCGGTGATTAACGGCGCGGGATTGATATTCTCCTTTTTTAATTTTGCGATCTCCCTGTTTAATTCATGGATGGTCATTTCCTTGTATTTCTTCTCAATATTCCGCTTCTTCTGCGCGTCAGCCAGGTTTAAATTCATAAAATAGGTCCGGAAGTTCAATTTATAAAAATTAGTCGGATTGTTCGGGTCGGGTTCATCGCTGGTCCCGTCCATTAGCTTAAGTTTAACCGTGTTATTTTCCGGGACAGCGATAAATTCTCCGCTCTTGGCGACAATAGTGCGGGTCGGCTGGTCATCCCCTTGAGGTTCGTAGATGCGTACGTTGATCAGTTTGTTCAATTTCTGGTCTACCTTATAGATGAACAGTATATATTTCTGAAAAGAGTTGATAAAGACGCCTTCTTCGAACGCGGCAGTAGGGTTTTTAACGCCTACCTCGATCAGGGTCTTACGGTAGGCGAAGTGCGCGTAGGAGGCAGCCCGGTCATTGAATAAGGCCAGGGCTAAACTTAAGACCAGCCCGATGGTAAGTAACGGAAGGATGAGTTGAAAAAGATTTATGCCGCTGGCCCTGATGGCGATGATCTCATTATCGCTGGATAACCTGCCCAGGGACATGAGCACCGCTACCAGAATGGAGATGGGTAAAGCGTAGGTCAATATATAGGGGGCCATCAGGATGAATATCTTTACAACGCTGAAGATATCCACGCCCTTATTAATGACCAGGTCGGCTATCTTTTTAAGGTTGCCTACGACGACCATGACAAAGCTTAAAAGGCCCAGGGTCATCAGGAAGGGGCCGGCAAATTCTTTGAGCAGGTAATTGCGCAGTATTTTCATATTTTAATTAGCCAGGGTCAGGACGAAGACTATATGTGTTCCGGCATTTTTTAAGGCCGCGGCAGCTGCCGAAGAAGTCGCGCCGGTTGTCAGGACATCGTCGATAAGCAGCACGTTCTTGCCTTTTAGATCCGCATCTTTGGTTACACTAAAACTATCCGCTACGTTTAAAAAACGCCGGTCATTAGCCAGGCTGGTTTGGGTTTGCGTCGGCCGCTTTCGCCTAAGCAGGTCATTTCTTAAACCCTTGTTAAATTCGCTAGCGACATGCCTGCCTAAAATTTCTGCCTGGTTGAATTCTCTTTCGCGCTGCCT
>JBAZIT010000106.1:0-4488 GCA_041651675.1 Candidatus Omnitrophota bacterium
TTACCGGTGCGGGCAGCGGCAAGCACGATATCTGTCTGGCGCGATAAAAACGCGGGTATCTGGATAATATCCAGGACTTTGGCTGCCTCAGCCATATCCTTAACGCAATGCACATCGCTCAATATCGGGAGTTTAAGCTGCTGCTTAACTTTATTTAAAATCTCCAGGCCCTTTTTTATGCCCGGGCCGCGAAAAGAACCTATGGACATCCGGTTAGCTTTATCAAAGCTGGATTTAAAAATGTAAGGTATGCCGAGCTTATGGGTGATATCTTTTATTCTCTTGGCCGTATCCAGGCAAAGCGCCTGGGATTCGATCACGCAAGGCCCGGCTATAAGCACGGCCGGTTTTTTTTCTCCGATATGAATATTCTTAACCGTTATTTCACGCATCATATTTTATCCCTGCCGTCAGGCAGGCTTCTCCAAGGTAAGCTTGACTCTTTCTAAATCTTCCGGCGTATCTACTCCTACCGTATCAAAATTGGTCTCAATGACTTTGATGCGGAAACCTCCCTCGAGCACGCGCAGCTGCTCTAAGCGCTCGGTCTTCTCAAGGTTAGAAACCGGCAGGTTTTTATAAGTAAAAAGAAAATCTTTAGTGTAACCGTAAAGCCCGATATGCTTGAAATAAACCGGCTGTTTAACCTCAGCGTTATGCGCTAAATACGGAATAGCGCTGCGCGAAAAATAGAGCGCGAAATTATTTTTATCCACCACCACCTTGACTACATTCGGGTCATTGACCAGGCCGGGGTCTTCTATTCTCTTCATCAACGTAGCCATGTTCAGATTCTTATCGTCTAAAAGCGCTGCTGCCACGCTGTCGATCATGCTCGGATGGATCAAGGGCTCATCAGCCTGGATATTCACGACTATTTTTACATCCAGCGGATTAACCACTTCGCTGATCCTGTCGGTACCTGAGGCATGGGCTTTGGAGGTCATGACTACTTGAGCCCCGAATTCGCGGGCAGCTTCAGCTACCATTTCATGGTCGCAGGCGATAATAACATCGTCAAGCAGCCGGGCCTGTTTTGTCCGCTCGTAAACCAGCTGGAGCATCGGCTTACCCGCTATTTTGGCTAAGACTTTTCCTGCAAACCTGGTGGAAGAAAACCTGGCCGGAATAACTCCGATCACGTCCATATTAAGCTAACCTCTTTAAAAGTTCTTCGCGGGTGGTCGTGGCTGTGCCGATCTTGCCTACGACAATGCCTGCGGCGAAATTCGCGATATGCGCTGCTTCCAGCTTGCTCGCCCCGGCGCACAGGCCGAGCGTAAAAGTGGAAATTACCGTGTCGCCTGCTCCGGATACGTCAAATACTTCCTGCGCCACCGTCGGTATATGCGTGGGGTTTTTTCCTTTTTCAAATAATTTCATCCCCTGCTCACCCAAAGTGACCAACAATGAATCCAGGCCTAAATATTCCAGGACCTGCTTGCCTGCCAAGTCAATATCTTTATCGGTAAACAGCTTATCGCTGTCCAGCTTGAGCTTATTCTTATTATCCCGGATCTTTAAATGCCTGACCGCGTTCTCCAGCTCTTTGCGGTTGGGGGTAATCCCGGTGACCTGGCGATAATATTGAAAATGGTCCTCTTTCGGGTCAACCGTCACGATCTTTTTATGCGTCTGGGCCAGTAAGATCAAGCCCTCTAATAACTGGGCATTGATCACGCCCTTACCGTAATCCTCGATAATGATAGCATCAAAATCATTGATATTATTTTTAATAAAATTAAAAATTTTGCGCGTGGTCTCCCGCTGCAAAGCCTCGGTATGCTCCCAATCCACCCGGACTACCTGCTGGTGCCCGGAGATGATCCGGGTCTTGACTGTCGTATACCTTTGCGGCTCCACGAATATGCCTTGAGTATTTATCTTTTTCTTTTTTAACTCCGCCAGGAGTATGCGGGCATTCTGGTCACTGCCGATGACACCGGCTAAATAAACCCCGGCATCGAAAGAGCGGATATTATTCGCGACGTTCGCCGCCCCGCCCGGCACATGCGTGCGCTTATTGGCCCAGACCACCGGCACCGGGGCTTCCGGAGAGATCCTCTCCACCTTCCCCCAGACATATTCATCCAGGATCAGGTCGCCGATAACCAGCACCTTGGCCTTATTTAACTTATGGACTATATCTTTTAGATTGCTCATAATCTTTCCAGGACTGCCTGCGCTAAAAGCGGCAGCATAATTTCATGATGGCCGATTATATAATGGCCCTTAGCGCTCGCTTCCGTCGGGCGGCTGACTACATTTTGCGCCGCGCGGTACTGATAGATCATATCAAAATTGGCGCTGGTAAATTCTTTGACTTTATTGCCCAGATTACGCGCCAGATTCAAAGCCTTTAAGAATACCTCCGGCAGGATCACGCTTGAGCCGAAATTCAAGACTACGCCTCCCTGGTTCAAGGAACGGATATTCTCCGTTAAGAGGCAAAAATCCCGATGGCTGGCCTGGCCGGTTAAACCGGCGTTAAATGAAGGATGCTGATGGATAATATCCGTGCCAATACCGACGAAGACACAAACCGGGACTTTATATTTATAAGCGTTGTATAAAAGGCTTAATTTTTTATAGCGTAAAGCAGAATCAGCTATTTTTTGGGCAACCGAAAGACCTAACCCCAGCCTCTTTCCTGCGCCTTCAGCTACTGCGGCGTTAATAAACTCCGCAGTCTCCCTGCCCATGCCGAATTTTCCGGTTTTCAGGTTCTCGGCGACATCTTCGGAAGTTTTTCCCTGAAAAGCGATTTCAAAGTCGTGGATTATGCCTGCTCCGTTTAAAGCGATGCAGGTAATTACCTTCTTTTTGATCAGCTCAATTAATACCGGGTTAAGCCCGCATTTTATCACGTGCGCGCCAGCCATAAATATGACTGCTTTGCCCTTTTTACGGGCCCGCACCAGGTCATTGGCCACGCTGCGTAACTCCTTTGCCTTTAAGATATTAGGCAAAGAATTATAGAAACGCGCGAAGCTCTTGTGCTTAGCCGGTATCTGGGCAAAATCCGCCAGGTTCACCTTACTCTGGCGCTCTCTAACCGAATATGTCTTAACCTTGTTTATATTAATCATCGCGAAGTTCTAATTTTAGCACAATCTGGCGCTAAATCAACTAGATTATTAAGAAAAAAGGGGACGGTTCTGTTTTTCTCAGGCTTGGTATTTGAAAAACAGAACCGTCCCCTTTTTCTTGTCCCCTTCTTTCTTAGGCTACGGCGTACATGTTTGCAATGTTTGCCCACTTATGTACAATTGATAGAAACAAGAGGGTGTCCTGTCTGTAAAGTATACCCAACAGCCATCCCCAGGACTCGAGGCTCCTCCTACGCCGTTCTGGTGATAATAACTTCGCGATGCGGTGCTAGGATTAGTTACATTCATAATAGTCTCTCCATCAATAGCTACTACAATAGGCCAGACATTATTTACAGGATAAGTTCCATAAGCCGCATAATAACCCAATAATGCCTGTCTTATCACATCTAGAGTGCCATACGCTTGAGATTTCTGGGCTTTACCTACATTGGCAAAATAGCGCGGTATAGCGACAAGGGCGAGAATGCCGATGATTACTACGACGATAATAAGTTCAATGAGGGTAAAGGCTTTCCTGGACAGGATCATTTCAGGATTTCATCCGCGGTTGAAACCACATCCTCAACAGTGATCGCCTTCAGGCAGGCGAATTGTTTTTGGCAATTATGCGCCAGGCACTCAATGCAGCCTGTTTCTTTATGTAAAACTCTGTCTTTAAGCCCGAGCGGGCCCCAGCGCCGGGGGCTAAGGCCTGCCTGGTTCCTGCCGAATATAGCAATTACCGGAGTACCCAGGCTTGAGGCGATGTGCACCGGACCGGAATCATTGGAAATAAATAACACGCACCTCTTTAACAGGCTGGCTAATTGCGAAACGGAAGTTTTCCCCGCCAGGTTAATCACGCTGGAACGCATATGTTCGGCCACAGCCTCGGCAGCTTGCAGGTCCTTTGGCCCGGCAACAATAAGCACTTTAAAACCGTAACTTTGCGCCAGGTTATCCGTTGCCTGGGCAAAACGTTCAGCCGGCCAAACTTTAGAAGGACAGCTTGCCGCCGGATGGATAGCTAAAAGCTTATCCGTCTCATCTATATCCTCCCGCTTAAATAACTCCCCGGCCCACTTCTCGGATTCCGGCTTAACCGGCATATACGGATCTTTACCCAGCGGCTCAATATCCAAATATCTTAATAGATCCAGGTTATACTCCACTTCATGTTTCTCGCCGCGCTGTTTAGTATGCTTGATCCTGTCGGTAAGCAAGAATCCTAACTTACGGTCATAGCCCACCCTTTTGGGTATGCCCGCTAAGAAAGTAACCAGGTGCGCCCGGTTAACCGGATGCAGGATAAGCGCCAGATCAAATTTTTTTCTCTTTAAGCCCCGGCTAAACTTGAGAGAATTAAACCAGCTTTTATGCGCTCCATCTTTGTCAT
>JBAZIT010000107.1:0-4426 GCA_041651675.1 Candidatus Omnitrophota bacterium
CGTCTCGCGAGATACTTATCATGTCTCGCGCAACACGTGCGAACTCGCGCTCGAGATCATCTGGGCTAGTACATATGGTGCATTCAATCATTGCGCGCACACGAGCATTACCAGCAATAGTAACAGGAATTCGCGCGAGATGTTCGACGACACTGTTATGATATTGCGCACGCGCTTGCGCGCAAATGATGACATGACTGATATTCACTAGGTCATATACAAGACTTATAATCAAATGCGCCCTATGTTCATCAGTCAATGAACCCAGAACAATAACCGTCTCTTGTCCACTACACGATCGCGCGATACGATGACCATCATGAAATAACACACCCGGATGAATCATAACAGTACCACCATATGGTACGCGCATACCGCTTACTCCAAACATACCTTGCCTACAAACAAGCGGATGCCATATTCCTCGCTCATCATTCTTGATATGTATCTTTGCGCTCGCAAAACCAATGTTACATTCGTAGCACATTTGACGACAATCATGTATATCGATAGTTGCACCAGGTTGCGCGCGATCTAGTGTCAATGCGCGCAACAAGTCAGGACTCGCGCACACATCTATCCAATCGTAAGGTGTATGGTGATCATATTCGTGTTGCATTCCATCTGTCGCTGATATCTCGGATACTTCAATCCCGAATACATGATTATTCGCGAGTTCTTGCTCAACTGTTGCTAATGGGGAATGCCTAAATATTATGATGATGTCAAATTTATGCACAATATTATGCGCGCGCAGTAATGCTATATATTCTGAACATGCGCGATACATACTGACGCGCTTGCCATCAATAATTACATCTTCTTCACCAATATCATCATCGCGCGCGCAACAAGAATCACCAGATTGCAACGAAGTCGCGATAGACATCGAATATCTTTTATTCTCACGCGTGCAGTATGAGCATTCGCGCATAACGCGCAAGATAACTCCGCGCCTTAGTGCATTAACAATCGCAGATACACATTCGTCGTGCAATGATGTCCCCTTAACTTGTTTCTCTGCTAATATCGCGCAATATTGATATGCATGTTCGGATGCGTGATGACACATACAATAACTACATCTACGCGGTAATTCTATTACGCGCGTCGCTGACATTATTCAAGTTTCATATTAGCATTGTGTAATTTCAAATACATCCTATTGCGAGAAGTTGCAATAGGATGGATGTAAGTCCATTAGATAATAAAAAAGAGGATGGGTAGACCCCATTCTCATACTCCCGCATTCGCGCGCGATAAAGCAGTCACTATGAGCTCAATGCTATTAACCTTGCAGTCATTGATGTAACGTTGTTGTTCAATCTCATGTTTCAATACTTCCGCGCGCTCACTAACAGATAACTCTCTTAGTAATATCGATTGACAATTTTGGTCAACACGCCTGATTAATTCCAAATAACAAGCAAGTCGTTCCGATGGAAGGAAGAACTCGGACACAGATGGATTCGCACACATATAAGCCATCGCATAATAGCTAATAGTCATAGTACAATCATCCGCGCACAATTTGTATCTAGACTCACACATTATCTCGCGACTAATGAACAAGAGCCCAAGCATAAACTTGTCGCGCGACTTCGTTTTACTGCGCGAATCCAGACGACTAATCAAGTAGCGATGCGTACGATCTCGATCCAAGAAGTCTGGTCGCGACCAGATACTACAAGGACGATAGTCTATGATGTCTCTCATGCATATGCTCAACTCTGTTCCCGTAATGTTTGGCAATGATCTAGCTATTTGTTCGATCCCGTCAATATTACATCCATATAAGATCAAACGAAGAACATTAAACCAGTCCATATCTGACACAAACATAGTAATATCTCGCCATATGTTATACATGCGTATGAACATGGACATGGTTACATCATTATGATGAATATGAATGATTGGCATAAACAAAGTCATAACACATGGAGGTAGGAGTGCACGAGCCTGATCAATAGTTCTCGAGTTCGTTAGTATGAATTGTGTTGCACTAGCAACACATGACGGAGTATTATGCATTTGCGCGATAGCCAAGTTGCGCACCCGCGCGAGTGCATATGGATCAAACTCATACACACCGATTTGTATGCCCATAGATCTTTGTGCAACTAGCACAGTTGCAACATCCATACGATCCGCGCAACAACATATGTAAATTATATCAAGACAGTGTATCCATCCATCAAATTCTTTACGTCTACTAATAAGAGACTGAATAAGTTCAGATTCGCGTATGTTCATGGCGACGATTGTCAAGGCAGCGGTTATTTCCGTATATTCATCATCGCGCGCATCTTTGTGCATGCTCACAATTAATGCTTCTTTGTTAAGACAGACACATCGCGCGCTCAAAACGATAGTTATGTTATTATCCTTGCAAAACTGAACCATTCCCGATGTCACAATACCATAATTTAATTTGATCTCTAGTATGTCTTCTTGTGATGGAAAGTTACTCACAATTGCATCTATCATTACGCGCGCGAGTCGCCTATTGTCAGCAATTATTGCCTCTATAAGTATCGTTTTACACACTAATGCAGCACTGCTCGATTCACCATTCGTCGTATGCTTGATAAAGTCTGTTACATTGCGCGACATAAGAAACATAAACACGCCCATCGATTGAGTCTGGTTACTCGCACATCCTCGCATTACGCGCGATATTTCTAGACTTTTTGGAATAGATGCGCGCATCCATATGTACCATGGATGCCGATACATATTATTATCGTCATTAGTGAAATCATAGTGTTCGATGCTAAGTATGTATAAGAAGATGACGCGCACGAACTCAACATCATCATATCGACACATTGCGCGCAAAGGAATATATCGTTGATTTTTATCATCATCCTTTTGCCATAATGTACCAAACCAATGAACAATAGCGGGGTGCGTACAAGAGCGCGCATATATACATGTTCCATCAATTGCGCCTAAAACGGATGTTAGACTAGAGCGCGCGAGCATACTATCAACAGGCGATAGCTTAATAACACTAGCAATTTTGATACCGATAGGGTCAGGAACACGAACACTAACAAATACACTCGCGCGCATATGCTCGAGCGCAAGTGTGCGCATACTTGCGCAAGTATGCGCCAATGTGCGCGATTGGTATGGATCAATGTGAGTTAAGACACACCTAATGAAATCTTGCATATTATTATTGATCATGGAGAATATTCATTTTTTCGTGCGCGTTATGAGTTCTATAAGTACGCGCGTGTGTAAAAAAAAGACGTAGACAGTTAACGATAGTTGCATAATCTTAGTTATAATATCATACTCTCGTTAATGATTCCTTCTTGACTTACTTCATATCATTAGCGTTTCTTACATACAAGTCTACCATAACAATACCATTCACGTGTTCCATCTGCCAATTCTATAGCAGGACCATCTTCGCGATGTAGTTTACCCTCTTGATACCAGTATCGTGTTCCATCTGCCTTTTCTACTGCTGGACCATTAATGCGATGAAGTTTGCCTTCTTGATACCACTCACGTGTTCCATCTGCCAACTCTAATGCAGGACCATCTTCGCGATGAAGTTGATTATTTCTATACCATTTATGTGTTCCATCTGTGCATTCCTTAGCTGGTCCATCTGTGCGATGAAGTTGATCATTATAGCACCACTTACGTGTTCCATCTGCTTTCTCTATTGCTGGACCATCAATGCGATGACGTTTACCTTCTTGATACCACTTACGCGTTCCATCTATTTTCTCTACTGCTGGACCATCAACACGATGAAGTTTGCCTTCTCGATACCATTTGCTTGTTCCATTCGCGCGCTCTACAGCTGGACCATCAACACGATGAAGTTTACCTTCTCGATACCATTCATATGTTCCATCGATGTTTATTATTGCGGGACCATCTTCACGATGAAGTTTACCCTTTCGATACCATTTGCGCGTTCCATTCGCAAGCTCCTTTGCAGGACCGTTATCTCTATGACGTTTTCCATTACACCACCACTCGCGCGTTCCATTCACAAACTCTCTAGCCGGACCATCATCTCTGTGACGTTTTCCATTACGATACCATCCGCGCGTTCCATTCGCGCGTTCTACTGCTGGACCATCAATGCGATGAAGTTTGCCTTCTTGATACCATTCATGTGTTCCATTCGAGAGTTCTACTGCTGGACCATCAATGCGATGAAGTTTACCTTCTTGATACCATTCATGTGTTCCATCTGCCTTTTCTACTGCTGGACCATCAATACGATGAATTTTGCCTTCTTGATACCACTCACGTGTTCCATCTATCTTTTCTACTGCCGGACCATCAATACGATGACATTTATCATCTCGATACCATATATGCGTTCCATCTGCCTTTTCTATTGCTGGACCACCAATGCGATGAAGTTTGCCTTCTTGATACCATTCGCGCG
>JBAZIT010000108.1:0-4420 GCA_041651675.1 Candidatus Omnitrophota bacterium
CCTGGCGCCTCTCCTTAGACAACTGCGGAAAGGACAGCCTGATCAATTTACCGTCATTTGAAGGATTCACCCCTAAATTAGATTTCAATATCGCTTTCTCGATCTCGGCGATAGCGGAAATATCCCAGGGCTGGATAGTCAGTAAATGCGCGTCGGTAGCCGAAATGGCGGCCAATTGTTTTAGCAGGGTAGGCGTCCCGTAATAATCAATATGCAATCCTTCAACCAGCGTAGGGCTGGCCCTGCCGGTACGGACCTCCCCGAATTCCCGGGTCACTGAATCAAAGGACTTCTTCAATTTTTCTTCGGAACCATGTAAGATCTCTCTGGTAGTCATAGTTAACCTCTTTTTTTGAGTATCTGCCCGGTTACTGCGCCACTACCGTCCCTATTTTCTCGCCCAGGACTACGCGCTTGATATTTCCCTTTTTATTCAGGTTAAAGACAACGATGGGAAGTTTATTATCCATACACAGGCTGACCGCCGTAGCGTCCATAACCTTCAGCCCTTTCTTCAATACGTCAATATATTTTAGCCGCGTAAATTTCCTGGCGCCTTTGACTTTCAGGGGGTCAGCCGAATAAACTCCGTCTACCTGGGTCCCTTTTAATATGGCATTGGCATTGATCTCCATCGCCCTTAAGGCGGCTGCCGTATCCGTGGTAAAATAAGGATTGCCTGTGCCAGCGACAAAAATAACCACTCTTCCTTTTTCCAGGTGCCGGATAGCCCGCCTTCTGATATAAGGCTCGGCAATGCGTTCCATATCTATGGCGGTCATAACCCGCGTCGGAACGCCGGATTTCTCCAGGACATCCTGCAGGGCCAAACCGTTGATCACAGTAGCCAGCATCCCCATATAGTCGGCAACCGACCTGTCCATATCCAGTCCGCGCGAACCGGTATTTTCCTGTCCGCGGAAGATATTCCCGGCGCCCAGGACTACCGCCACATCTACTTTTAAATCCCGGATCTCTTTTATCTGGCGGGAGATGGATATAAGTACCGACTGGTCTATTCCGTGGGATTTTCTTCCCTGCAGGGCTTCGCCGCTTAATTTAAGGACTATTCTTTTATAAACTGAACCCATTGGTATTATTCGCCGACTTTATAACGCATAAACCTGCGCACAACGATATTTTCTCCCATCTTGGATACGATGGTACTTAAATAATCCTTCACCGTGATAGACGGGTCCTTGACAAAAGGCTGTTCCATCAAACAGTGGTTCTTATAAAAATCATCCTTATTTTTTTCATGCTCCACTACTTCCGCGGGCACATCTTCTTTCTTGATATACAGGGGGCTGGTCGCGGTAATCTGCATGGCCAGGTCTTTGGTGAACTTGACGAAATCTTCATTTTTAGCCACAAAATCCGATTCGCAGTCAACCTCCAACAATGTGCCGACCTTATTGCCGTGATGCACGTAGGCCTCGATCCTGCCCTCTTTAGCCAGCCGTGATTGTTTCTTAGCGGCGATCTCCAGGCCCTGCTTGCGCAATAATTCCGCGGCTTTTTTCAAATCTCCCTTTGCCTCCTCCAGCGCTTTCTTGCAATGCGCCACGCTGGAAGAAGTCATCTCTCTTAATTCTTTGATCAACTCTACCGATATTTTCATTTTTGTTTATACCTTCCTCTTCGGCCTGGCTTTTCCTTCAGCCGGTTTAATATGTGCCTTTTTAGCAGCCTTAGCTTCTCCTTCAACAGGCTCCGCAGTCTCAACTATTTCTTCAATCTCTTTGATCTTGATTTCTTCTTCAGGCAATACTACCGGTTCAATAGCCTCTCCGGCAGCTTGCTCTTTGATCTTTACCCCGTCCTGGGCCAGATAAGAAAGGAATTTCTTCCTTCCCTCAATGACCGTGTCCGTAATGATATCCGCTACTGCCTTAATGGATTTAGTAGCATCGTCGTTGCCGGGAATAGGATAGTCCACTAAGTCCGGGTTGGAATTAGTGTCGATCAGGGCTACGATAGGTATCCCTAAACGCCTGGCTTCATTTACTGCCGTATCCTCTTTACTGGTGTCAATGATGAAAACCGCTTTCGGCATACGCTCCATCGGCACGATCCCCGCGAAGTTTTTATTCAGCTTAGCCAGCTCTTTTTCCAGGCCAGCCACTTCCTTCTTGGTCAGCTTGGCGAATGTCCCGTCCTCGCGCATCCGCTCTATCTCTTTTAAGCGGTTTATGCTCTTCTTGATGGTCGAAAAATTAGTCAACAGGCCTCCGGGCCAGCGCTCAGTCACATAATACATGCCTGAACGCAGCGCCTCCTGGAGCATAACCTCCTGCGCCTGTTTCTTGGTTCCCACAAAAAGCACATATTCGCCTTTTGAGGTGATATCCATGAGAAAATCCCTGGCCTTATTTATGCATTCTTCGGTCTTTTCCAGGTCAATAATATAGATACCGCTCCTTGAGCCGAAGATGAATTTCTTCATTTTTGGATTCCAGCGCTTAGTTTGATGCCCAAAATGCACTCCTGCTTCCAATAACTGCTTGATTAAATCTGATGGCACTCTTCTGTCCCCCTTTTAGATTGTTGATATGCAATGCTGCCGAAGCCTCTCGGCAACAGTTTAGTTTTATTATTATACCGGATTATCCTGAATATGCAACTATTTTCGCAACTCTTGTATTGAATATAACCGTTTATACAGCCCGTTTTTGCCTAAGAGCTCGGTGTGCGTTCCGGATTCGGCGATAACGCCTTTGTCCAGCACCACTATTTTATGCGCGTTCCTCACCGTAGAAAGCCGGTGGGCAATGACAAAAACCGTGCGGCCCTTGATCAACCGGTCTAAGGCATCCTGGACTATCCTCTCTGACTCTGAATCCAACTGGGAGGTAGCTTCATCCAATATCAAAATAGGCGGATTCTTAAGCAGGGCGCGGGCTATAGCGATCCGCTGGCGTTCTCCGCCTGAAATGCGCATTCCCCTGTCCCCGATAACTGTATCATAGCCTTGCGGCAAATGGTTGATAAAATCATGAGCATTGGCCTGAAGGCTGGCCTGTTTAATCTCTTCATCTGTTGCTCCCGGCTTGCCGTAGGAGATGTTAGCTTTGATCGTATCATTAAAGAGTATGGTTTCCTGGGTAACGATCCCCACCTGCTGCCGCAATGACTTTAAAGTAACTTCCCGGATATCCACACCGTCAATGGCAATACTGCCTTTTTTGGGGTCGTAAAAACGCGGGATCAGGTCTAAAAGCGTAGTCTTACCCGTTCCGCTGGGGCCCACGATAGCCAGGACCGAGCCGTAAGGAACATCCAGGTTTATCCCTTTTAAAACCTGATTATCCCCATAGTTGAACCAGACATCGCTAAAGACAACCTTATTTTTGAAGTCCGTCAATTCCCGCGCGCCGGGCAATTCCACCACGCTCGGCTCTGTCTCCAGCACTTCGTAGATACGCTCGCTGGCAGCAACTGCCTGCTGGTTCAGAGAATTTACCTGGCTTAACTTTTTAAAAGGCCGGATCGTCGATAAAAGCGATCCGAGAAAGAGCCCAAAAACACCGAAGGAGATCTTGCCGGCAATGACTTCCCTGCCGCCCAAAAAGAAAATAATAACTCCCGCGATGCATCCCAGTATCTCGGTTGCCGGGCTAAGGAGTAGGATGCGCTTGATAGATTTCATCGAGACGCGGTAATAGTCATGATTCACCTTATTGAATTTCCTTATCTCATAATCCTCCATATTAAAACCTTTGACGATGCGCGCGCCGATGATCGTCTCGTAAAGTATGGAGTTGGTATCCGCCATCTTTTCCTGCGAGGTCCGGGATAATTTCCTGAGCTTCTTACCCACGGTAGAGATCAAATAGCCCAGGATCGCCAGGGGCGGAACAATGAAAATAACGAATTTGGCGTAAATAAACATAGTGAGCGCGAAAAATATAATTACCTGCGCGCCCTGATATACAATATCGGTTGAACCGTAAGAAACCGCGTTCTCTACCAGTTTAACGTCGTTAGTGATGCGCGAGATCATCTCTCCGCCGCGTTTATGGGTAAAATAATCCAGGGAGAGCGACTGGAATTTGGCGTAAAGCTTGGCTTTTATATCCCTGACAATACGCTGGCCGATATCCGACATAAGATAGCTCTGCAGGAAACCGAATAGACCTTTAAGCACAAATAAGGCCACAATACCTACTGCCATATAGTTTAAAAGCGTTAACGGCGGGATAGAATTGATTTTATCCACAAAAGAGGCTAAAAAAGGCGGTAATTTGGCCGGGACAATAATTTGCTTATTAGTGAGGACTTTATCCGCCAGAGGCACCATCATGGCCAAAGAAACCCCGTCAAATATGGCCGAAAACACCATACAGACGGTAGCCAGGGAAAACATCCCCAAATAGGGCTTAATAAACCTTAATAACTTCAAATAATCGCGCATTTTTTT
>JBAZIT010000109.1:0-4383 GCA_041651675.1 Candidatus Omnitrophota bacterium
TGGGAGTGAAATTCGACATTAACGGGGTAACTTTAATGACCCAGGAGCGCATAGATACGTTCGGTAAGACCCTGGAAGTCCTTAAAAAGCATATCAAGAACGGATTAAATAGCCCGGGAGCTAGCCTGGAAGACAGAGCGCAATTACAGAACTTAACAGACAGGAGAATTCAGGAAACCCTGGCTCTTTGCCTGGCTATTTACTATAAATTAGGCGGCAGGTTTGATAACGATGCCAAAGAAGAGAATATCGTATTCTACGGCGCGCTTGATGAAGGCCCGGGTTCCCGCGGCCGGCCAGTATTAGTTGACGTAGACAGAGTCCAGGCAATGTCCTTGCAGGAGTTATTCAATAATAAGCCTATTAAGAGGTATTTGACTGAGATCAGGGGCACAGAATACCTGCTTAGCGAATTGAAGCAGAGGATCGGCGAAAAGGAAGCGCTTGATCTGTATAACAGGATTGCCCCTCTTGTTAACCCTATAGTAGAAGCGAATAAGGCTGCCAATCGTTCAAGCTCGCCTGCGGATAAGGCTCAATCTCAGCCTCTGGCTCTGCCTATTGCAACTGCTACAGCGCCGGTTATGGCCGGTTCCCTGGTCAATACTAATCTCATTCAGCAGGCAATTGTGCCCGGCAGCAGCCCGGCAATAGCATTACAGGCTAATCAGTTGGTGGTATTCAACCAGCATGCTCAGATATTGATGAATGGTGTCGGTTCAGGTTCAGTTACTGCCCACGGCCCGCCTGCTGGCTCCACAAAACCTTTACAAAATAGCGCAGTTGTTGTAAGTGTATCAAAACGCTCAGTTTCCTTAACCAGGAGACTGGCAGATGCTCAGAGTGCAACCTTCGGAAACGAAGAAAGAGAGCAGGGTGCAGAGGGTGCATCCAGAAGAAGTGATATAGGTAAAGTTACAGGCACGGCAGGCATTGGCATTAACTTCGTCGGTAATGCTGATGAAACTGCAAAAACCAGTGGTTCTCTTCGTGTTACCTCAAAAATCGCAAGTTCCCCCATAGATTTCGGTGAAGTAGTATACAACGCAGTGCGGGAGTTGACGCGTTTACAGGCTAATATTTCGCGCGCTGAAGTTGAGAAAATAGGCATAAGAAATGGAAGTCCTACGCATGAATTTCAAGATTTCATCGCAGGCCGCGACAGAATTCTCAAGAGGATTGAAAGCGGCATAACGCAAAAAACAGCTGATTTTATATCAAAAGTCAGGAACAACTCGTTCAGCAGAGATTCTTTGTTGGCTAAATTGACTAAATGGTCAGATGATGTGCCAAAAGATGATAAAGTGTTGAGTGGGTTAAGCGAAAAGCCGGCTATGTTGTTGGAAGGATTAGGTTTATTGGAAATGCTTCTTGTAGATGTTAAACTTTCGGATTTGGCCTTAGAGGCTAGAGGGCTTGATTCGAAATACGGCCCCATGCTGGAAGCCAGGGATGTTGATGGAGTAATAGTGCCCGCATTAAGCGTGGCCTATAAAGCTGTTACTGATTTTGTTGAAAAAGAGACTTCTACTAAGCAGCAAGATGAGCAGATCAAGAGGATAGAAGAAGCCAGTTCTCGGAAAGAAGAAGCTGTAAGGATTTTAGGCGAGAAATTCATTAAGGGTATAAATGAGGTAAAAGAAGAAGTGGGAGCAGTAAAAGAAGAAGTAATAAGGATTAGCAACAACCAGTTATTGCTTTTAGATACTGATCTTAAAGAATTAATTCTAAACAAAATTAAAGAGGTTATAAGAGACTTTGAAGGTAAGGCTAGCCTGAAAGAAATAGCCATTAAGGTAGAAGATTGGTTTAGAACAGGTAATGGGCGTGAAGATACCAGAAGGAATAAAGTCACTATTTTAGCGAAGACTATACTGCAGGAGAAAGGGTTGGAAGCAGAGGCAGGAAAGGTTAATGAATATGTTGTGACTTTGATCAATAAATTAGTTGAATCTGAGCAAGCCAAGGAAGAATTAGCGAGAGAAAAGAAGAGAGCGGAAGAGATAGATGCTCTTAAAAGGACTGCAGAAGAGGCCAAAGAAACCGCAGCCACCGCAGAGAAGACCGCAGCCACCGCAGAGAAGACCGCAGCCACCGCAGAGAAGACCGCAGCCACCGCCCAGGAAACCGCAGTAAAGGCCGAAAAGATTGTAACCGCAGATACCAGGCTCTTAGAGAGAGACAAGGTTGTTGGCCAGAAGAATTGTTTCATCGGGCTAGCGCCAGAAGTCATTCAGGGCGCTCTGGAGCAAATGAAAGAAAAGCTGGGTAAGCTTTGGACGCCTAGCGCCGCTATTGATATATTTAACAAATTGGTTGAAAAAGCCGGTTTGCCTGAGTGGAAAATAAAACTTTCTATCGTTACGCTCGGAAGATTCAAAGAACTTTATGATAAGAACATAAGTATTCAGGTATTCGAAGAAATCAATGTCAATACATTGCACTATGTTTATGTCCGCGGTTATGTCCAGCGTAATGGTAATTTATTTATCTTAGCCGCCCAGACAAATGGTGGAGAAGCTTTCCGAGAGATTAATATTGAGCGTTTATTGAAGGCGTCCGATGGTAGGATTATCATTGCGACTCACGCAAAGGATGCCGAAAAATCCGCGTTTAAGGCAGATGAAGAGTTTTCTTTAGAAGACCTTAAGACTATTGAAAACAATAGGATTATTGATGGTACTGGCGCAGGCCAAGGTGCTGGAAACGGCCCTGGCGCAGGCGCAGGCCAGGGTGGGACTGCTCCGGGTGGAAGCGGAGCATCAGGTGTAGGCAGTGGCAGCACTGGCGACGATGATAAAGAGGAAAATGGCGCAGCTTATGGGACCGATTTTATAAATTGGTTAAATATGATTAATGCCGATGAAACCAGCGGCCTGTCTCCTCCGGTGAGTTCGCCTATTACACAAGCCTCACTTTTGAAATTGATGACCATAATTGTAACTTTTGCTGCAACGTTCCTTTCTGCTGTTAATTCCTACGCTTATGAATTTATCCAAAAAGGCAGTGATACATACCTTAGATTCGGTCTATGGGTTGAGGACCATACCAATACTCTTTGGAATGTAGCGGTAGATTTGTTAAATAAGGCAGGGAACTCTCATCCTACGGCTGCCCAGGTCTGGGATAAGATCTATCAGATTGCCAAGCTCAACAACATAGCTGATCCGAACAAGGTTTATCCTTATTCAATGAATAAAGCTGAATATTTGGCCCAGAAGTCATCCATTATGCCTCCTGCGCCAGCAGCTCCTGTAAAGCCCGGAGTTATTTCTCAAGCAATCTCTACGCCTGATCTCTTCACCGCGCATCCTTGGGTTATTCTCGCCGCAGCCGCAGCCGCAGCCGTTATACTTGGCATCATAGCCGTTAAGTTGTATCGTCATTACGGTAATAATATGAAAGAATGGATCAAGAACAGGTTACAGCATATGGCCAAGGAGCATAACAGCAGGGTAGACGCTCGCAAAGAGAGAAAAGAAGCGAAAGCAAGGAGACAGCAAGAAGCCAGGCAGGAAGAGGCAGGCACAGCCGTAGCCGGGGAATCCCAGGAAAGCGTAGTTTCTGCCGCTGAAGAGAAGGTATTTGATATTAGAGCTGAAGATTTGCAAGAAGACAGGTTAGGCCCTGAGCTTGATATAGCGAATATCGCCAAGGATTCCACTGTAATTCAAGAAATGTCTGTTATTGAAAAGGAATTATTCGAAGAAAGAGCGCCTTCTGCAGGAAATGAGGATGTAGCTGAGGCAGCTAAGAATTCGGAAGAAGAAAGCACATCTTATCTTGAAGACAGTAACGAAACAGTGAAAGAGGCAGCGATAGCTGGAGAAAGTAAAATTGAGCTAGTTGAAAATAAACTCTCAATTGATAATTTGTTAGATTTAGGAGATGGCCATTTTGCTAAGAGAGAGTTCAGGCTTGCGCTTAACGCATATGAACAAGCTGAAGCAGCGATTTCTAATAGAATTATTGAGTTGAATAGGGAGACAGACGGTTCTAATGTTAGCGAGATTGATAGGGCTGCAGGGCTCGCATTAAATAGCCAATTAGCTAAAGTTCAATTTAATTTAAGCGGTTGCCATGCAGAACTTCAGAAGGAAACATTAGCTTTCGGCAATCATCTTAATGGCCATAAGGGATCTTCTCCGGTCAGCGAAGTACCGGTTTCTGCAAATATACCCGCAGAAAAAACTGTAACCGTATCCAGCTCTTTCATCAATAAGTTAGTTACTACTTCATTCTTAAGCGTTGTCAGAAATATACTTGAAAAAGGCCGTAGCTATTTCAGGCTGCAGGATGCAATTGCCACTCAGCCCAAAGAAACCGGCGTAGGCGTTATTAACTTTACCCTTGCTCCTCCGTTAAATCGCATTGCTGCATCCT
>JBAZIT010000110.1:0-4302 GCA_041651675.1 Candidatus Omnitrophota bacterium
CTAACCTCTTCCCTTAACCTTCCAGCATTGGGCAGGTCTCAGTCGCTATACATCCTCTTACGAGTTTAGCAGCGACCTGTGTTTTTGCTAAACAGTCCCAGAAGCCATTTCACTGCGACCCTGATTGTTACACCAGGGCACCCCTTCTTGCAAACGTACGGGGCTAGATTGCCGAGTTCCTTAGCAAGGATTCTCCCGAGCGCCTTACCATATTCAGGTAGCCTACCTGTGTCGGATTGCGGTACGGTTACCAATAAGCAATTTAAAAGGTTATTTCTTGGCACTCGATCCTGATGGGTTTACCCGCACCGTAGTTTGGGCTCCTATCCCGGCTTGCGCCGAAATAACAGACACATCCAACAGTCTGACCATCGCATCTCATGCGTCACCTCTTAAATTAACGCTTATAGGCAGGAGACGAATATTAACGTCTTAGCCCATCGCCTACCCCTGGAAACCAGGGTTCAGTTTAGGGACCGCCTAACCTCCGTCTGACGAACATTGACGGAGAAACCTGAGGCTTGCGGCGAACCGGTTTTTCACCGGTCTTTTCGCTACTCATTCCAAGATACTCTCTTCTGTACGCTCCAGCCCGCCTTACAGCAAGACCTTCAGTGTATACAGAATGCTCCCCTACCACTTACCTTCGCCGAAGCGAAGATAAATCCGTAGTTTCGGTAACAGGCTTGAGCCCCGATCATTTTCGGCGCAGAATCACTCGACCGGTGAGCTATTACGCACTCTTTAAATGATGGCTGCCTCTAAGCCAACATCCCGGCTGTTTTAGTAACTCCACATCCTTTTCCACTTAGCCTGTTTTTAAGGACCTTAACTGACGGTCTGGGCTGTTTCCCTCTCGACTATGCAGCTTAGCCCGCACAGTCTCACTCCTCAGACTAGTCTACAGAAATTCGGAGTTAGATTGGGTTTGGTAAGGAGAAACTCCTCCCTAGCCCATCCTGTACTCTACCTTCCGTAGAAAAATATCTGAAGGCTGCCCCTAAAGGCATTTCGGGGAGAACCAGCTATCACCAGCCTTGATTAGCCTTTCACTCCGACCCACAACTCATCCAAGACATTTTCAACTGTCACTGGTTCGAACCTCCCCCCGTATTTCTACGAGGTTCATTCTGGTCATGGGTAGATCGACTGGCTTCGGGTCTATTGCCTATCGCTAAAACGCCCTATTTGGACTCGCTTTCGCTACGCCTGCCTGTGACAAACCACAGTTAGACTTGCGGTAGACAAATAACTCCCTGGACCATTAAGCAAAAGGTACGCCATTGTCCGCCCGAAGGCAGACTCTGACCGCTGTGTTAACTTATGATTTCAGGTTCTATTTCACTCCCCTCACCGGGGTTCTTTTCGGCTTTCCCTCACGGTACTAGTTCACTATCGGTCTGGTGCGTGTATTTAGTCTTACCCGATGGTCCGGGCAGATTCCCACAAAGTTTCACGTGCTTCGTAGTACTTGGGAACACAATCAAGAAAGTCTAACCCATTTTACTTACAGGACTATCACCTTCTATGGCTCCGTTTTCCAACGGATTCTGTTATGAGTTAGATTTGTAACTTTCCGAAAGTTCTGCCGAACTCTCAGACTGTGCCCCACGACACCCGACAAACAACGCCAGCAGGCTTTAACATTTGCCAGGTTTAGACTAGTCCCTTTTCGCTCGCCGCTACTGGGGGAATACTTTTCGGTTTCTTTTCCTCCGGGTACTGAAATGTTTTACTTCCCCGGGTTGGCCCTCTAGCTTACGCTAGAACTTCCAGGTATTAGCCCAGAAAGGTTTACCCATTCGGAAATCTGCGGGTCAAAGGTAGCTTGCACCTTACCGCAGCTTATCGCAGCTTGCCACGTCCTTCATCGCCAGCACCAACCAAGCCATTCATCATAAGCCGTTAGTAGCTTGATACTCAACCAAATTTTCAATGATCTAATTTATTTACCCTGCCACAATTCCCATGCGCATGCCCCAATTGCTTGAAACATGCAACGCTGGAAAATTACGACTGTAAAGGCTTTTTGTGAAACACGGGAAGTTTTAGGAAATTTAAAAACTATTCAGGAAAAACTCTTTTCCCAAACCCTTCCCTATATATATTAGAATGAACGAATAAAAACTTTTTCATGGAGCCGAGAAGAGTTGCCCGCCACCTTATTACTATGGACCTGAGCGGAGTTGAACCGCTGACCTCCTGCTTGCAAAGCAGGCGTTCTCCCAACTGAACTACAGGCCCGCTCTATGCAGGCGGATCAGCCTGCGGCTGAAACTCCTGACCTCTTCGTTACGAACGAAGCGTACTCCCAACTGCCGCCACTTAAATTTAAATTATTAGGCGGTTCCGCCCGAAGCGGAAACTACGGCCCCTATCCTTTGTTTTGCAAAGGAAATTCCAAATCACAAATTCCAAATTACAAAATTGGAATTTGGAAATTGGTTATTGGAATTTAAGCCGCGATAGCGACTAATAAATGGGCCCATCTGGGATCGAACCAGACACCCCCGCGTTATCAGCACGGTGCTCTACCAACTGAGCTATGGGCCCGTGTATTAACGCGGATTAACGCAGAAAACGCAGATTCACGCAGATTCATCAGACGATTATCTGCGAACATCTGCGCGCATCTGCGATAATCTGCGCATATAAAAACAAAAGCCTTTGGAGCGGCCTAGCCTCTTTTAGCTCAAAAGAGGCTATAGAAAAATAAAAGGAGGTGATCCAGCCGCACGTTCCCGTACGGCTACCTTGTTACGACTTAGCGCCAATCATGGAATTCACCGTGGTCTCTTTACAGGGAATTCGGGTGCCTCCCACTTTCAGCGCTTGACGGGCGGTGTGTGCAAGGCCCGGGAACGTATTCACGGCGCCGTAGCTGATGCGCCATTACTAGCGATTCCAGCTTCACGAGGGCGAGTTGCAGCCCTCGATCCGAACTGAGCATATTTTTTAAGGATTTGCTCCGCCTTGCGGCTTGGCCTCCCGTTGTAATATGCATTGTAACACGTGTGTAGCCCAGGATATAAGGGCCATGCGGACTTGACGTCGTCCCCACCTTCCTCCCACTTAACGCGGGCAGTCCCCTTAGAGTGCACCTTTGTTCAACACAAAAGTTAGCAACTAAGGACGAGGGTTGCGCTCGTTCTCCCACTTAAGGGAACACCTCACGGCACGAGCTGACGACAGCCATGCAGCACCTGTGCTGGCAACTGACTGGATACAGTTCACCCACCTTTTCAGGCGATTACTACCAGCATGTCAAACCCTGGTAAGGTTCCTCGCGTAGCATCGAATTAAACCACGTGTTCCACCGCTTGTGCGGGCCCCCGCCAATTCCTTTGAGTTTTAGCCTTGCGGCCGTAGTCCCCAGGTGGGGCACTTAACGAGTTATCTTCGGCATCCATCCTTACGGACAAACACCTAGTGCCCATCGTTTACGGCTAGGACTACCAGAGTATCTAATTCTGTTTGCTCCCCTAGCTTTCGTTCCTGAGCGTCAGGACTGGACCGGAGAACCGGTTACCCCACTGGCATTCCTGCCGATATCCACAGATTTCACCCTTACACCGGCAGTTCTGTTCTCCTCTCCCAGCCTCAAGTTAGATAGTTTGAAAGGCAGTTTCTTCGTTGAGCGAAGAGATTTCACCTCACACTTATCTAACCGCCTGCGAACCCTTTACACCCAGTCAAACCGAGTAACGCTTGCCACCTCCGTATTACCGCGGCTGCTGGCACGGAGTTAGCCGTGGCTTATTCATCGGGTACAGTCAAATTGAAAGATTGTTCACCTTTCAACATTCCTCCCCAATAAAAGAGGTTTACAATCCGAAGACCTTCATCCCTCACGCGGCGTCGCATTTTCAGACTTTCGTCCATTGAAAAAGATCCTCGACTGCAGCCTCCCGTAGGAGTCCGGACAGTGTCTCAGTTCCGGTGTGGCTGACCATCATCTCAGACCAGCTACCCGTCTTAGGCTTGGTGGGCTATTACTCCGCCAACTACCTGATAGGCCGCGGGCCGCTCAAAAGGTGATAGCTTATAAATAGAGGCCATCTTTCTCCCGAAATTCCGCAGAACCTCGGGACACATAGGGTATTACTCCCGCTTTCGCGAGGCTATGCCCTTCCTTATGGTACGTTACCCACGTGTTATTCACCCGTTTGCCGCTAACCTATTCCTACTTCTGCAATGAGTTACCCCACCGCAAAAGCAAAAATAAGATCGCTCGACTTGCATGCCTAATCCACGCCGCCAGCGTTCACTCTGAGCCAGGATCAAACCCTCCAAAGGCTTTAA